>JAFAHH010000999.1 GCA_019237355.1 Acetobacteraceae bacterium
CTTTATCCCGCACCGTCGAATGACGTCCGTCACAACCGACCACCAAGTGCGCCCGGATCGTGAGCGTGCCGTCCGGCGTCTTCGCAAGTAGCCCGACAACCCGCCCGCCGTCCTCGAGCAGGCCGGTGGCCTCGGCTTTCATACGCAAGTCGAACGTTTTGTAGCGTTTGCCTTGCTGCGCCAAGAAGTTGAGGAAGTCCCATTGCGGCATGAGTGCGATGAATTTGCAGTGCGTTGGCACGCGGCGAAAATCCACCATCTTAAGGTGCTCGGCGCCGACTTGACCGGTCAACGCCTCGATCTTCTGATGTGGCACCTTCAGGAACTCCTGGAGCAGACCGAGCTCGTACATCACCTCGAGCGTCGAGGGATGAACCGTGTCGCCGCGAAAATCGCGAAAGAAATCCGCGTGTTTTTCCAGGACCACAACTTCAACTCCGGCACGCGCTAGAAGGAATCCAAGCATCATTCCGGCGGGGCCACCGCCGGCGATGCAGCACTGTTTGATGATCGTTGAATCATTCATCCAATTGCATGAGACGTGGATTTCAGGCGAGATCCTCCCGATGGACGGGGGAGCGGAGGCCGATAGCGAGCCTTCCCGTCCTTGCGGCGAACCTTGTGGCGCAGAAATATGCGCGCTTCCAGAGTCGCCGGCGTTTCGCAAGCCACTTGGTCGGCACCGCAGCCAACTTCACCCGACCTCGCGCCGGCATTTTCGAGGTGTTTCAGGGATTTCCCTTCGCCCCGGCCGGCCAAACGGCCAAATTCGCCGCCGAGTGGCGAGGCTCGAGTCTTTAGCGCAGCACGCCTCCGGATAAGCCAAGCTAGGGCCGCTTGACCCGCCCAGCCGTCTTCAGCCATAAGCCGCGCTTTCCCAGGGCGGCCTGCACGCCGGCCCTGCTGTTCCGTTGAGGTCCTCTATGTCTCGCCGCTGCGACATTACCGGAAAGGGCGTGCTGACAGGCAACAATGTCAGCCACGCCAACAACAAAACCCGGCGCCGCTTCCTGCCGAACCTGCAGGAAACGTCATTGCTTTCCGATATTCTCGGCGCCTCCGTCCGGCTGCGCCTGTCAACCCGCGCGATACGGACGATTGAGCATAATGGCGGGATCGACGCCTATCTGCTGGCGACCCCAAACAGCCGGCTTTCCGTGCCGGCCCGCAGCCTGAAGCACCGCATACTGCGGGCGCAAGCCAAGAAGGCCGGCCAGCCCGCGTAGCTGCTACTTCAACTATCCACGGCTTGCACCGAACCAAAATCGACCGCGGTCGGTCCAAGTTGTAGCTGAAGATTATTATTCTGCTTCACCACCCCGGTCGCAGTCCCGATCACTGAGAAGGGTACGGCAGTCGCGGCGCCGCTCGCGCCAGCTTGCGTGACCGTGATCGCATAGGACCCGTCTGGCACCGTCCGGCCGGAATTGTCTGTACCATCCCAGGTCCAGGTGTTCGCGCCATTGGTGGCCGTTAGGGTAGCATCGCGGATTTTGGCGCCCGAGGAATCCGAAATTGCTACCGCAATTTGCTGCCCAGCGGTGCCCTGAAACTGAATCGCGCCGGTCCCGTTCTGGAGCGGAATATGATCTGACTGTACAGCGACTTGTTTCCCGATCATTCCCGACGACTGCATGACCTCACCCGCTTGAGTCAGCTGGATCAATTGGGTGAGGCTAGAATTGGTGTTGATCTGCTGCTCGACGCTGGAGAACTGCACGAGCTCGCTGGTGAATTGGTTCGTATCCATCGGACTCGTCGGGTCTTGGTTCTGTAACTGCGTCATGAGCAGCTTCAAAAAGTCATTGAAGTTGCTGGAAAGTGACCCGAGGGGATCACTGCTAGAAGACGTGCTGCTCGAGGCCGGGCTGCTGGTCGCGGAGCTGCTTTGCTGGGCGGCGGCGGCTGTGGTGACACTCATGATCGCTTCCTATTCAAGCGGTAATGTTTAGGCCCGGGTAAAACCAGCGGCGCACGGCAGACTGGATCTGCATGTCGGTGAGATCGGTGGTGTCGCGCTCCCGGCCGCGCCCGCCTGATCCCCCTCGTTGCTGGCCAAAGCCGCTGCTTCCGGGCTGCCCTGAAGCGGTTTCAGGCTGCGCCGAAGGTACATTGCCCGACGCTGGGACCTCTTTCGCGGCAATTTGCAGGGTTACGCTGCGGCCCTCGGCCGGCACCCCAGCTTGGTTCAGCGCGTGCTGCAACTGTTGCTGGTCCCGCACGAGGAGGGACAAGGTTTCCGGGCGCTCTACAAGGATCTCGACGCGAGCCGCGGCGTCCTTTGGACGATCGATGCGAATCTCGAGGTGGCCAAGCTCTGCTGGGTGAAGCTGGATTGTGAGCCGCTCGCTCTGAGCACCCCGGGTCAACGCGATCGCCGCTGGGGCGACTTGGGATACGAGCGACGCGGACGAAGAGCCCGGATCGCCTGCTGGCCGGGTCTGGCCGGCCGGCTCGGTGGCATGGCTTGAAACTGCGGCAGTGAAGCTGGGCTCCAAACCGGCCCCAGCGATTGCGATCGCTCCAGGATCGCTCTTCTCGTGCGGCTTGACCGTCTCGGGGGCAAGAAGCGGACCGAAGGATGAGGGATCGAAATCAGCTTTCGCGGCACGCTCCGCCGGGAATGGATCTACTTCGCCGTCTTCAGGTGTACTTGGCCGATCGGCGACCCGAGCGGGGAATCGCGTTTCGCGCGACGAGCCCAGCGAACCGTTCGTGATTCCTGACCCGGCCGCCTTCGCGTCGCTTGGGTCGCTCTGGCCCAACGATGAGGCTGGAGAGGGTGCCTGGCCAGGCGCGGGCTCGGCTGGCTCCAGGTTCTGCCCCGACGCTGCCTGAGGTTTTGGCTCGGAACCATCCTTTTCGTCATGTAGCCCTTGAAGGTGCTTGGCGAGAAGAACCGCTCGCTTCCCGCCCATTGTGCTGGCCTGCAGGGGTTCCATGCCATTGCGGGGGCGTTGTTGCCCGTATTGCGACGGCTGGATGGCATCTAGGGATGCCATCGGATCGAATCCCGGCGGACTATTTTCGGGCAACGGAACTTCTTGCGGCTGCGGCGAGCCCGATGCCGCAGTGGTGAGGACGGCTGAGACTGGCTGATCCTCCACTTCCTTTCGGAGACAAGCGGGATTTGCTTCGGTCAGGGCATAAGCGGCATCGTTCGCGTTCGGGAGCCCCTTGGCCGCGCTAGTTCTTCCATCCGGCGACTGATTGCCGGAATCGCGTACAACAGCGGCATGGAGACGGCTCGCAAATTCCGGATGCTGCTTTGCCGCCGAACCGAGCGCGCCCCCTGCAGCCTCGGGCCGAGACGGCGGCGAAGTGTTGGCGGGTAGTTTTGCTGGAGGTAGCAGATCCTGCATGCAGGCCTTCGGTACGACGCGTGAAGCGGCTGGTGCAAGGATCGGGCCATGGGTCCCGCGAGCGCGATCGCTTGAGGGGGACTCGGGTTTCCAATTCGCAAGCACCAAGTCCCGACCGTCGGAAAGCCTCAATTGCGCTCTCAAAAAGCAAACCGCCAGACATTATGGCGTTGAGTTGAAGCCCTCACCCGCCAGTGCATCCTGCTGGAGAACTCGCCCCTTCTCACCGCCCGGCAAAGTCTGCCGGGTAACTTCTGCCGGGCGGCACCCGAGTACTGCCGTAGGCGCCAACTTCGGACTAGGTCTTTGTTCATTTCTGGGTGGCATACATTGTGCGTAGTCCGGCTTGGCATGCCCCGCCGGTCATCAGGAGCTTAGTAGTAGATGTCTCTATTTGGAGCTATGGGCACCGCTGTCAGCGGTTTGTCGGCCCAGTCAAGCGCGTTTAGCAACATTAGTGATAATATCTCAAACAGTCAGACCGTTGGCTACAAGCGGGTCGACACTGGTTTCGAAGACTACCTGACAACCAGCACCGCGGCAATCAACGATCCGGGCTCCGTAGTTGCCCGGCCAGATTATGCCAACAACGTCCAGGGCTCGGTCACCCAGACCGATAACCCGTTGGCTTTGGCGATTTCGGGGCAGGGCTTCTTTGCCGTCAGCGAGGAAAACGGTCAAAACAACGGCCTGCCCACATTCAGCGCCCAGCAAGAGTATACCCGGGCAGGCGATTTTCAGATGGATAAGAATGGGTATCTCGTGAATGGCTCGGGTGCCTTCCTCAATGGTTGGGCGGTCGACCCGACTACGGGTGCGGTCAACCGGAACACGCTCGCGCCGATCCAGATTAACCAGGCTGCGTTGAGCCCGGTCCCCACCTCGAGTATCAGCCTCGCCGCCAACCTTCCGGCCACGCCGGACGCCGGCACGCCGGTTTCTTCACAAGTGCAGGTCTATGATAGCCTCGGTACACCGCACACCGTTGCCCTGAACTGGACTCAGGTGGGTCCCGATCATTGGAGCGTTGCCGTCAACGTTCCCGATGATGCGACCTCCGCCAACCGCGGCACGGCGGATGTGAAATTCGGACCGTCGAGCGGCAACGGTGTTGCTGACGGCACGATCGGCAGTGTCACCGGCGGAAGTGGAAGCGTAACGGCCTCTCCTTACTCCGCAAACGGCGCCGCCACTCTAAGCTTCACCACAAACTTTGGAACCGGCACACCCCAGACGATTCAAATCAATCTGGGCACCTACGGTCAGGCCAGCGGTGTCACGCAATACGCTGGAACCAGCTACAGCCTCCGTGGCTTAACTCAAAACGGCACCCCTCCGGGCGCATTCAGCAGTGTCTCCACCAAAACCAATGGCGATGTGGTTGTCAACTATGACAATGGCCAGTCGCGAACGGTAGCGCGCGTTCCGGTAATCACGTTCAATTCGCCCGATGCGCTGCAGCGGCAAGATGGGGCCGGATTCACAGCCACTCTCGATTCAGGAACGCCGTTGGCTGAAGATCCCGGTTCAACCGGCGCTGGCAATCTCGTGACGAGCGCGGTCGAGCAATCGAATGTCGACATCGCTTCAGAGTTCACGAAGCTGATCGTGGCGCAGCGGGCCTATTCAGCAAACACCAAGGTCGTCACCACAGCTGATGATCTGATGCAACAAACGATCGACATGAAACGCTAAGTTAGCGCCAGGCTTGAGCAACAATGAGCCTGCTTGGTGCCCTTGATATCGCCTCGAGTGGCCTGGCGAACATCAATCGCCAGCTTGCCGTGGTGTCGCAAAATGTCGCCAACGCCAGCACGCCCGGTTACGCGCGGGAAACCGGAACCCAACAAAATTTGGTGGCCGGCGGGCTTGGGATGGGCGTGCGGTCCGAGCTTACCGGCCGCGACCTCGACGAGCAACTTCAGCAACAGCTGTTTACCCAAACCGCGACCGTTTCAGGGCTGCAGACCCGGCAAGCGTCCCTACAGGCCATCGATGCCGTGCAGGGCACACCCGGCCAGGGCGGCGATATCGCAAGCCTCCTTGGCAAGTTGCAAGACGCGTTCACCACGCTTGCGAGCAGCCCCGACAACCAGACCCAGCAGAGTGCAGTCGTAAATCAGGCCCAAGGTCTTGCGCAGGGCATTAATGCCCTCAGTTCCGCGTACGGCACGCAGCGCCAGAATGCAGAAGATGCCATCGTTACGGATGTTAGCGCCCTGAATAGCAGCCTTAGCACGATCGGCACTTTGACAAATCAAATCATGGCCGCCAAAGCCGCTGGCCAGAGCACGGCGGATCTCGAAAACCAGCGGGATGCGGCGATACAGAACCTCGCTCAGATCACCGATATCAAGACGCTCAAGCAGAGTAACGGTGATCTCGTCGCAGTGACCGGGAATGGGCTCGTCTTGCCGGTCCACGGGCCGGCTAATCCATTCTCAACCACTGACGCAACGACCGGGCCAGGTGCTTATTACCCAGGCGGTGGAATCCCTCCGGTCATGCTCGGTGGCGTGGACGTTACGTCTCAAATCACCGGCGGCAGGCTGGGAGCAAACCTCGCTTTACGGGATTCGATCTTGCCCGGATTGCAGGCGCAGCTTGATGAGTTTGCCAACGGGCTTGCGTCGCGCTTCGACGCCCAAGGGCTCCGGTTATTTACCGATCCAACCGGCGCGGTGCCGGCAAGTACGGGGGCGCCGGTCCAGAGCGGGTATGTCGGGTTTGCGTCTGAGATACAGGTCAACCCGGCTGTGCTTCAAGAGCCGGCGCTGGTCCGCGATGGGACGCAAGCGGTGCCGGGCAACCCGGCCGGGGCCTCTGCCTTTACCCCTAATCCGCCCGGCGGC
>JAFAHH010001078.1 GCA_019237355.1 Acetobacteraceae bacterium
CCTCAGCCCACCATGCGACCGAAGCCTAGCGAATTCGCGGACGGAGGAAGCTTGGAGAATACCGGCATCGCCGCCCTGCTCGCGTATTCGGACGTCGACAACATAATTGCCTTTGTCAACCCCATGATAGTAATGCAGCCTGGCGAGTATGGCGTCGCCTACGGGAAAGGCGGCTCCATCCCCGAAACCAAGCTCATTGTTGATGATTCCATTCCGCCTCTATTCGGTTACCAGCCATATCAGGCAGGCGGCGCGGGCGATAACCAGGGTTACGTTCTCTACGACCAGGCCTCGTCCTCCATGTATCCGATATATGCCAATAACCAGGTGTTCGAATCCTCGGCGTTCCCGGCTTTGCTGCAGGGCCTTTGGGCAGCGAGCGGTAGCGGGAGCTACGCGCGCCCGGCGATCTTTTCTCAGCGGCTTACCGTGCGACCAAATACGTGGTTCGGCGTCACATCTGCGCGCGAGGTCACGGTAGTTTGGTTTTATCTTACCTTTGTCGCCGATTGGGAGGCACTGTTTGCTGGCAACGAGCCGGTCCGGGCGATAATTGAACTGGAGCGTTCAGTAAACCGCTTTCCGAACTACAATACGCTGAATACCAATCTGAACGCTACCCAAATCAACTTGCTCGCCAACCTGACTGCCTGGAGCGTGAATGAGGCAGAGAGGACCAGTGGGGTGTTCTCATCTTTATTCAACGCGGGAAAGCAATCTTGAGCCGCTCCTGAACAGTGCTTCACCACAGACCGACGCGAACATCGTGAGTGGGGAGGTGCGGCGAATCAAGGACTGGCTCTATGAGACCGGAATGAACGAGCAGGTGATTCGGCGGCAGACGAATAGCGAAGTCCGCCAGGGCGCGGCAGTAGCAAGCCGGGGCCATAGCGAAGAGGATTGGATGGCCCAGGCGGGGCCAAAGAGCGCGGGCGGAATACTCACCATCGATTTGGGTGCGATCCGGGCGAATTATGCCCTGCTGCAGCAACGGCTCGCGGGAGTAGCGTGCGCTGCGGTGGTGAAGGCCGATGCGTACGGCCTTGGCGCGGCACAGGTCGCACCTGCGTTAGCTCGGTCGGGCTGCCGCCACTTCTTTGTCGCTCATCTCGACGAGGCAATCGCCCTTCGGCCTCGCTTACCCGCCCAGGCCGAAATATTCGTACTGAACGGCCTGCCCGCTGGAACCGAGGCGATCTGTCTTGCGCATCAGCTAACTCCGGTGCTCAACAGCCTTGCAGAGGTGGATGCTTGGGCAGGGCTGGCGAGGGATCGCGGCCAGAAACTCCCGGCCATCCTGCAGGTAGATACGGGCATGTCGCGGCTCGGCTTCTCTCGCCCCGAACTGGCGACCCTTGCCGATAACCCCGGGCGCCTGAATGGGATAGCGCTGCGCTATATCATGAGCCATCTCGCCTGCGCCGAGCACCAGGATAGTCCTATGAATACCGAGCAGCGGGACCGGTTTCGCCGGGCATGCCAGGCCTTGCCGCTCGCCCCTGCGTCCCTCGCCAATTCCTCCGGGATCTTCCTCGGCCCCGATTTCCATTTCGACCTCGCGCGGCCCGGTGCCGCGCTGTACGGCATTGCTCCAGTTGCGGGCAAGCCCAATCCGATGCAGCCCGTAATCCGGCTGCAAGGCCGAATCATCCAGATTCGGGAGATCGAAGCGGGCGCGGCAGCCGGCTATGGCGCCACCTGGCGGGCGAGCACGCCACGCCGGCTTGCGACCGTGTCAGTCGGCTATGCCGACGGGTTCCCGCGCAGCCTGAGCAATCGCGGGATCGGATTTGCAGGCGGCACGCCAATTCCGCTCGCCGGCATGGTATCTATGGATACCACGATATTCGATGTCTCTGAGGTTCCGTCAGAGATGCTGGGCCCCGGTGACTTTATCGACCTAATCGGGGAGCACAATCCCGTCGATGCGGTAGCGAGCCGCGCCGGCACGATCGGTTACCAAATCCTCACCAGCCTGGGGCGCCGATATCACCGACACTATGTCGGTTCTGATGAGCCCGGCGGGTGACGATTCGCCGAAGGAGACACGTTGAAGGTAATTATTTTAGGCGCTGGCGTGATTGGGGTCTCAACCGCTTATTACCTCACGGAAGCGGGTCACGAGGTCACGGTACTCGACCGGCAGATCGGCCCGGCTTTGGAGACCAGCTTTGCCAATGCCGGCGAGATCTCTCCCGGCTATTCTTCGCCCTGGGCCGCCCCCGGTCTCCCGATCAAGGCCTTCAAATGGATGTTGATGCGAAGGCGCCCCCTGTTCATCCGGCCCCGCTTTGACCCGTATATGATGCGCTGGGTACTGATGCTGCTGCAAAACTGCACCAGCGCCGCTTACGAACGAAACAAGGCACGCATGGTGCCGATCGCGGAATATAGCCGCGACCTGATGCGTGAGCTGCGCGCCAAAACGGGGATCGCCTATGATGAGCGGAGCCAGGGCACGCTGCAACTGTTCCGGAGGCAAAAGATGCTTGACGGAGCCGGGCGTGATATAGCCATCCTGGAAACGCTGGGCATCTCTTACGAACTGCTCGACCCCGCTGGCTGCATTCATTACGAACCGGCGCTCGGCCGCGTGCGCGAGAAGTTTGTGGGCGGACTACGCCTTCCCGGCGATGAGACAGGAGATTGCTTCAAGTTCACCACTGCGCTCGCAAGCCTGTGCGTGAAAAGCGGGGTCCAGTTCCACTACGGGACTGACATTACCGGATTCCAGTCCGAACGCGGCCGGGTTACCGGGGTTCAAACAAAGCAGGGGGTGATCACTGCCGACGCTTATGTCGTGGCGCTCGGTAGCTACTCGCCGATGCTTTTGCGCCGGATCGGCATCGACCTGCCGGTCTACCCGGTCAAGGGCTACTCGCTCACGGTGCCCATCATCGATGAGTCCGCAGCACCCCAGTCCACCGTAATGGATGAGGCGCACAAAGTCGCGATCACCCGGCTCGGCGACCGCATCCGGGTCGGCGGGATGGCGGAACTCGACGGGTACAACCCGAAGCTGCGCCCATCACGACGTGCCACGCTGGATTATGTAGTTAGCGACCTCTACCCTGGCGCTGGGGATTCGGCCCGCGCCAACTTCTGGTGCGGGCTACGGCCGATGACGCCGGATGGTCCGCCCGTGATCGGCCCCAGCAAGTATCCGAATCTCTGGCTCAACACCGGTCACGGCACGCTCGGATGGACCATGAGCGTGGCTCTGGCCGGGTGCTGACCGATCTCATTTCCGGTAGGCGGCCGGAGATTGACACGCAAGGGCTCGGTATCAGCCGCTTCGGCAAGTACCAGGACCTTCCTGCCACGGCGGCCGAAAAGGCTCATGCCTTATGAACCTATTTTCGTACAGCACCGCACCCGGGCGTCTCACCGATTTTTCCGCGACCCCAAAGATTCGCAAAAACCCCTCAGTTCTGCCGTCGAGAATGCGGAAGTCCTCCAACCAAAACACGTCGGCCGCGTTCGCGTGCTGAGTTCAACGAACAGGAGCGAATATGGCGGAGCAGAAACCAGAACAGAGCTCTTCGGCTGGCCAGAGTACCCCGGACTCTCAGCCGCATGATGCCCCGGTTTCGGGCGCTGGAGGGACCGGTCCCGGCACAGCGGCGGATGTTGGCGTGGGCGGCTCAAGGAACAAGGTTCAGCCTGGTGGCACGATGCCTGGCGGAGGACCGGGCAAGGGGTTTGGTAGCATTGGCACAGGTGGCGGCGCTTCTGGCGGCAGCCCATCTGGTTCATTGAAAGGCGGTCGTTGATAGCCGGGCGAGCGCATTGGGCTTTTGCATTAGATTAAGAGGCCTTAAGCGGCCTGGCTCATCGCAGTCGTCCGCAGCGGCAAGTCTGCGCGGCTCTCGTGTGGATGCCATACCTCGCCGCCTACCCGCGACCTCCGGGTTTAACATCCACCCGGCCGAAAACATTTAAAGGCCGTCTAATTGCTGGCCGAGAGCCGGAGCAGAGCGATGAGCAAGCTAAGACGCAAGGTTGCTCTCGTTGCGGGTGCCTCGCAGATCGCGCTTGACTGGAACGCTTGCGGTTCCAGGAGCGCGTCAAGATGCTCGCAAAACAAAGCTCGAGCGCTTCCAGTCAGCATGGAAGCGCTCGAGCGACCATGACTAAGCTTTAGCGCGGACCCCGCGGCCCTCATTCCGACCCGCGCCGATCCCATCGCGTGGTGGTCTGCCAACGATGCTTTAAGTTTTGTCCAGCTAAAGTGCGAGGCGTCAGAGGTCTCCTAGCAAGGTTCATCTTGCAAACAGAAGGTTATGAGCAGTGTCGCTATCAATCACTGGGTCCTCACAGTCGTGGTGGCCGACGCCGAGTTCGCAGACCAATGGCCCCGCAGGGGTCACCACGGCATCTTGGACATCCTCGTCGAGCACGGCTTCGGCCAATTCGTTGAATCTGCCCAGTTTCTTTCAGCAATTTTCCGCTGACCTGCAATCGATGCTGAGCCAGCCAGCAGCCAGCAACGCGGCAGCTTCATCTTCGGCGACCACGGCGGGCTCTGGCAATCAGATTTCCGGGCAGCAGCCGAGCGCGGTTCATCATCACCACCACCATGGTCGGGGCGGTGGGGATCCTTTGCAGACCACTGCCAACCGGGTCGTTGGGCAGATGGCGCAACTCCTGGGAGGAGCTGGAGAAGATAATGGCGGCGCTGCGACAGGGTCGGCCGGCAGCACCGCGAACAGGCTCGCCGCCGACGTTGTGCGAGCGCTACAAAATTATGGCGGGCTCAGCGCGCAGACCTCGGGCACGGTGTCGGCCACTGCCTGACCCCCTGTTGGGCACCCTGCACCCGATCCGGCCATGAGCGCAGCGCGGATCGGAAGGATCAGCGCCGGTTAAAACTGATCGCTCGGGCGCAGGGGCGGGCTGCGTGAGACCCGCCGGGCGTCTTGCGGGGGCTATGGAGTGGCGAGTGGCAGCCCCGTGTTAGCCGGGCTTCCTTTGCAGTTCGCCCGTGAGCGGCAGCGGAACCCAGCGCAAGCCGTCCTGGCCCTGAATCAAGACCAGCACGGATTTCCGGTTTTGCTTTCGCACGTCATCCACCCGCCGCTGCACATCGGCGGGGGTGCTGACCTCTTCCTGCTGCACTTCAAGGATGACGTCGCCGGGTTTTACGCCGCGATCCGCGGCGGGGCTGTTCGGCGTGACGTCAGTGACGACGACCCCCTTCTGATCGGCCCCGAGCTGATATTTGTCCCGCGCTTCTGGCGTCATTGGCGCAAGTTGCAGGCCCAGTCCAGAAATTTCAACGCGCGGATTTGATGGGGAAGGGCGCCCGCCCGGCGTTGCGGCAGCAAGCTGCTGGTCGTCTGGGAGCTCGCCGACTTTGACCGATGCGCTCTGCTCCCGCCCATCGCGCCAAATCGTGACGGGCACCTCCTTGCCTATGGGCGTTTCGGCCACGATCCGCGGAAGCGCCCGCATTTCTTTCACATCCTGCCCGTTGAATTTCAGGATGATATCGCCGTTGCGGATATGCGCCTGGTCAGCAGGCCCGCTATCATTCACACCGGCGACCATCGCCCCATTTGGATTATGCAGGCCCAGGCTTTCAGCGATATCCGGCGTCACCTGCTGGATCCGCACGCCGAGCCAGCCGCGCCGGGCATGGCCATAATCCCGAAGCTGGGCCACCACGTTTTTGGCCATGTTCGCTGGGATCGAAAACCCTATGCCAATCGATCCGCCGGACGGCGAGTAGATCGCGGTGTTGATCCCGATCACCTCACCCGACATGTTGAAGAGCGGACCTCCCGAATTGCCGCGATTGATCGCCGCATCGGTCTGAATGAAATCATCATACGGGCCCTGGTGAATATCCCGGCCGCGCGCAGAGACGATGCCGGCGGTCACGGTGCCGCCAAGGCCAAATGGGTTGCCGATGGCCAGCACCCAGTCGCCAACGCGTTCTGCATCCGAGTTTCCGAATTGCACGGCCGGCAGCGGCTTGTCGCTTTTAACCCGAAGCAGGGCTATATCTTCGCGCTCATCGCGCCCAATTACCGTGGCCTTCAAGGAGGTGTTATCCTGCAGGGTCACAGTAATCTCATCGGCTCCGTCAATCACATGGTTGTTCGTGACGACAAGCCCCTCGGGGTCGATGATGAAGCCCGAGCCTAGGCTTTGCAGCCGCCGCTCCGCCAGCGGCGGTTGCTCGCGCTGCCCACGATCCGGCCCCCCGCGCCGGTTACGATCCAGGAAGTCCTTAAAAAATTGCTCGAAGGGCGAGCCTGGAGGGAATAGCGGAATATCCGGGCCGGGGTTGTTCCGGGCCGTAAGGGTTGTGGACGACGAAATGTTCACGACCGCTGGAAGCAGCTTATCGGCAAGGTCGGCGAAGCTCGGCGGCGCTGGGTACGCTTTGGCCGTAGCGGGTATCAGACCAGCCCCGAGCGGCGTAGCCATGACGCCAGCAAGGGCCAGGGCGGTGGCGCGGAACGCATTTGTGCAAAAAAGCCGCATTGAACTTTCCCTGGGTATAAGCTCGGCCGCTCTGCCCTCAGCCCACGGCAAGCACGGTCCGGAACCCCGCTGCATATGGCCCGAGTACTGAAAGAAGGCAATGCACTCGCAGCAGGGACACAAAACTGGTGCAAGAGGCCGGCCTCGGGATTGGTTGCGTGCCATTTGGCGCCGCTCCTTGACCGTCCGGCATGGCGGCGAAACCATGGCTTGTTAACTTGCGTCCGTATCGGGAGGGGGAAGCGTTAGATGGACACCAGGATCACCGCGATCAGCACGAATCTGTTGCGCATTCCCTGGACGGGTGAACCGCCGGCGAATGGCATCATGCCTCCGGCGCATCGCGAGCTGCTCGTGCTCGAGGTCAAAACGCAGGACGGTATCGTTGGTATGGGCTACCTCCAGCCGCTCGCGGGCGGGCTTGAAACCTTGGATGCCTGCATGCGGGAGATGATCGCGCCGAAGGTTCTAGGCCGTGATGCGCTCGAGATCGAGGGAATTTGGCAGACTTTGTGGAGCAGCACCTACTGGGTCGGCCGCGCTGGGATCGCAGTATTCTGCCTGTCTGCAGTCGACATCGCGTTATGGGACATTGCGGGGAAAATCGCCGGGCTGCCGCTCTATCGGTTGTGGGGCAAGTGTCGCAATGCGATCCCGGCCTACGGGTCCGGCTGCTGGCGTGGCCTCGGCCGGGACGGAATGATCGCGCGCGCGCAGCATTTCACTGAAATGGGGCTGAAAGCTATAAAGATGCAGGTGGCACATATCCGGCCCTGGCGGGAGGATGTAAAAAATGTGCACGCCATGCGGGATGCGCTCGGTCCAGACATCGAAATCATGGTCGATGTCAACATGGGCTGGACCGCCGACACCGCGATCCAAGCCGGCCGGTATCTCGACGAAGTGGATATCTATTGGCTTGAAGAACCGGTCGTCTGCGAGGATTTCACCGGCTATCGCCGGGTCGCGAACGCTCTGCGCACGCGTGTGGTAGGGGGCGAGAGCCATTTCACGCGCTTCGATCTACGTCCTTTTTTCGAACACCCGAGCACGCCCATTTTGCAGCCCGATCCCATGCGAGGTGGCCTGACCGAGATGCGGAAAGTTGCGGCTGTTGCCGAAACTTGGGGGATCCAGATTGCTCCGCACTGCTTCCACGAACTTGCGGTGCATGTGATGGCATCAATTCCGAACGCGAACTATCTGGAGTACATGGATTGGAATGATGACCTCTGGATCAATTCCGCCATTCCGGTCGACGGAATGCTGCGGCCGCGGGACGAGCCAGGCCATGGATTGCAGTTCAAACCAGAGATCCTCCGCGACTGCCGGATCGGCGGCTTCGAAGCGAATGGACTTAGGCCCTAAAAGAGATTTGTTGCCATCCTGGTGGAAGTCGTGTTGCGGCCGATAACCAGGCCAGGGAACGCGGGTTAGCCGCGTTCCTGTTCACTGGAATAAGCCACTTGCTGAAATGGCAGTTCCAGCCGGATCGCCGGGGCAAGAACTGGCGGCTCACAATCCGTGAGCAGCGGCGCAGAATTGAGCGGCATCTGGAAGACAATCCCACGCTGAAAGCAAATCTGGACGCCATCGTCGGCAAGGTCTACCCACACGCTGGGGAGGAGGCGTCCGACCAAACTGATTTGCCGGAGAACACTTTCCCATCCGCCTGCCCGTATACGCAGGATCAAATTCTTGATCGTGATTGGTTCCCGGACGACGACGGCCAAAAAGAAAAGCCGTGACTTTCGTCAGGGCTCTTCCGCGGCTGGGGAGGGACCAGCAGAGGTTGGCCGCCAGGCTCCGTTGAGTTGACCGCCTTCAGGGGATCCAGTACGGATTGTTCGAGAGGTAGTTCTTAATGACACCGTGGAACTTCGGAGAGTGGCATCCCAACCGGTAGAAGAAGGAGACCCACCCTATGCCCCTGTCCCGTCGTAGCCTACTCGCGGGCGCAGCGCTGGCCGCGGCGCCACGGCCACGGCCTCGCGCTCAGCAGCCCACGATCAAAATCGGCGTGCTTAATGACCAATCCGGCCCATATCGCGATATATCGGGGATGAATAGCGTCGGCTGCGTGCGTCAGGCCGTGCAGGATTTCGGGTCAAAAGGCTTTCAAGTCGATGTGGTATTCGCCGATCACCAGAATAAGCCCGATGTTGGCGCCTCGATCGCCCGTCAGTGGTTCGACCGCGACGGCGTGGATATGATCACCGACGTGAATACCTCATCGGTGGGGCTCGCCGTCAATAACGTATGCAAGGAGAAAAACAAGGTCTACGTGAATACCGGATCAGCAACCGCCGACCTTACCGGTCCGCAGTGCACGCCGGTTACGATTCATTGGTCGTACGACACCTACATGCTGGCGCGCTCCACCGGAGGGGCAATCGAAAAGGGGGGCGGCGACACCTGGTATTTCCTGACCGCGGATTATGTGTTCGGCCATCAGCTCCAGCGGGACACGACAGCACTGGTCACCAAGGCCGGGGGCAAGGTGCTTGGAGCGTCGGTCTACCCCTTCCCGGGAACCAGCGACTTCTCCTCGTTTCTCGTCTCGGCCCAAGCCTCAGGCGCAAAAGTGCTTGGGCTCGCCAATGCCGGCGCTGATACGATCAACAGCATCAAGCAGGCGCACGAATTTGGCCTGACCCAGCAGATGAAGATCGCGGCGCTGCTAATGTTCATCAACGACGTGCATGCGCTCGGTCTGGATGCGGCGCAAGGCTTGTATCTTACGGAAAGCTTCTATTGGGATCTGAACGACCGGACGCGCGCCTTCACGAAACGGGTAAAGGATAAAATCCCGAGCTACCCCAATATGACCAATGCCGGTTGTTACGCGGGCTCCCTGCAATTTCTGAAAGCGGTTGCCGACATGGGCCCGGCCCACGCGAAGCAGGATGGCGCCGCTATTGCCGCGCGCATGAAGGCCATGCCCACCGATGATGATTGCTTCGGCAAGGCCCAGATCCGGCAAGATGGGCTCGCCCTGGTTCCGGCCTACCTGTTCCAGGTCAAGACACCCGGCGAGAGTAAAGGCGAATGGGACCTCTTCAACCTGAGGGTCACGACGCCGGCAGACGAGGCTTGGAAGCCGCTCGCGGGAGGCGGTTGCCCGTTGATACGGGCCTAACCGCCCAGGCGGAGCAGGCGGAGCCGCCGACCGAACTGGCCAGCGGCGACCTGATCAGGAGCTCTTGAAGGCAGCAAATGGCCGATCCGGTCTCCCGGCCACGCTCAAAGTTCAAATAGATCCGCCTGTTCGAGTGGCCGGATCGGTCTCGGGAGCCAGTGGGGCGACCGGTTCAGCCCCTTTGCCCGCCGTGCTTGCCGTGGAGGCGGGTTCGCTCGTCTTTGCTGCTTGCCTCGTCTCGGTAGTCCGCGGCGCTGGCGCTGTGCCGCGATCATCTTCGACCTTCACCTCGGTGCGTCTTACCGTGTCTTCGACCGTCTCGGCCCGCTCGGCCACATCCTTGCGGATTGCGACCTCCTCGACGATCCGGGCTTCCTTGGCGATCACGGCCTCCTCGGCTACGGCCGTAACCTCAATCGTCCGCTCCTGGAACGCATCCTCAGGGACGGTGCTGACCGGCCGGTCCACCGGGTGGCGCTCGACCCGGATGGTCTCTTCCCGGAGCTGAACCTGCTCATGCACCGGCCGCTCCACGACGTAACTACGCACGCGCACGTTGCCGCGCCCAATCTCGCGCTTGCCGACGCGGATCTGCTCCTCAACGACCGGGATCACCTCCTCTTGCCCGGCTCCGACAGGAGTTCCGACGCCCCGCGTGGGCGCTGCTGTCGCAGGCTGCCCGGCGAAGGCCGCCTGGCCAGCACCCCCAAAGGCAGGGTGGCCAGCAGTGGCGGCCCCAGCCTCGCCAGCCCCGGCGGCGCCAGCCTCGCCAGCCCCGGCGGCGGCAGCATGGCCAGCCCCGGCGGCGCCAGCCTGGCCAGCACCCGCGGCCGCAGCCCGCCCAGCGTAGGTGCCGCTCCATCCGGCTTGCCGCCATTCCTCAATCCGGGCATCGAAGTCGATCGGGTGGCTTTGCTCGAGGATTTCGATCACCCGCTCGCGCTGCTCCGGGCGGGGCCGAACCACCAACATAGCATGGCCGCGTTCCCAGCCCTCGGCATAGTGATGGACATCGCCCTCCGGCATGAAAAATCGCTTGATGGCTCCCCAGACGCCCTCCTGCGTGTGCTCGTACGTGAAGGAGGCATCGCTCGGCTGCGCGTTGCGATCCAGTATATCCATCTGTTGAGGCTGGACGCCGGCTTGGGCGAGCGTATCGCGCGCGGACCGGGCTTGGTCGTAGGTTTCGAAGACCGCGACGACATGGTGCTCTGCTGCCATCGGGGTTGTCCCCGTGGTTTCGGGGGCGATGGTTGGTGCCTCTGTAGCCATTTTCAGCTCTCCTTTTTGGATGGCGTCGCGAGGGGCGGGCGTTCAACTACAACCTCCTCTCGGCGCAACCGCACGGTCTGCTGCACCGGCTGGTGCGTTTCGGTTCGGCGAATGCGGACCTCCTCTTTGAGGATCAGCCGCCGCTCGGTCACCAGCACTTCCTCACAGACTGGCACCACGAGCACGTCGCCTTCCTCGCGGATTGGCGGCATTTCGGCTACCATCCGATTGACCGGGACACGCTGGACGGAAAGCTCTTGCGAGCGTAGCAGGGTCTCGATCGTTTCATCCCGATGATGAACCGTCTTGCGGACGATGAGGCGCTCTTTCTCGACCTGGCGCTTCTCGATCCGGACGGTTTCCTCGAGCAGAGGAATTGTCTCGATTATCTCGCTTTCGGGCATCCGAACCGTGCGACGGCCCTCCCTCCCTGACGTTGATAAGGACGAGTGTGGGGTCATCCCGGTTTTTAGCATACCCGGGTAAATTTAGCCGTGAGCTTTGAGGGAGCTGCGACTGTCCGTTTTCTTGACGTTTAAAAAGAGGACTGCGGAGAAAGGAGCATCATCGTGAAACAGCCGCACACGGAAGGGACGATCAAACATACCGAGGACGAGCAGAATACCGGAACCCATAAGAAACCAGGAGCTCCGGATGCGGGAGGCGCCGACAAATTCGGCGGGACGCGCGCTGGGGCCGAGAATGTGGAGCCGGCCTCGAAGCCGAAAGAGTGAGAGGCGGGGGAAGGTCCGGAGAGGCCGAACCTTCCCCACTTTGACGTCTATTGGGTTCGCATTTGATCGCGGGCTTCAACGAGCGGTTCGGATTCCGATCTTGTGGGCTCCCGCCAGTGTCCCATGTCAGGTTACAACCGGAGCGCCCTGACGAAACGCGATTGAGGGCGGGTATGTGCCACGTATTCTGATCGGGGCTTAGTACTCGCGCTAGGAGCTTTTTACTCGCGAAAATTGCGGGTATTGTAGGCTGGTGCTAGGCGATACGCCGCGGTTTGGCTCGGAGGCGGCCGGGCCGCTTCGGATGGAGGCGTGGCTGGGTTCGGATGACATTCTACTTAGCGGCGGCGCTATCTGGGAGTGCTGTGGGCGAGGAGCTTGCCTTAGTTTCGGCATCATTATACCGGAGACGGTAATCGCGAAGCCGGTGCCAAGCGTTTGCATCAGATCAAGGAGAAGCGAATGACCGTAAAGGTCGCAATCAATGGCTTTGGACGGATCGGGCGCCTTGTCTTGCGGGCGATGGTCGAGAGCGGCCGGGACGATGTCGAGCCGGTGCTCATAAACGACCTCGGCAGCCCAGAGGCCAATGCTCATTTATTTCGCTATGACAGTGTGCATGGGCGGTTCCCGGGCGAGGTGACAGTTGCTGGAAACGAAATAACCATCGGTATGGGTGGGCGGAGCTGGGGGCCGATCCGGGTCTCTGCCGAACGCGATCCCTCCAAAGTGCCCCTGAGGGGCGTTGATGTAGCGATGGAGTGTACCGGCCTATTTACTAAACGAGATGCGGCGGCACAGCTCATGATCGCTGGAGCGCGTAAAGTGCTGGTCTCAGCGCCCGCCGACGGTGTGGACGCCACTATAGTGTATGGGGTCAATCATAAAACGCTCTCGCCGGGGATGACCGTGATCTCCAACGCTTCCTGTACCACGAATTGCCTTGCTCCGATGGCTAAGGTGCTGCACGAGGCGTTTGGGGTGGAGC
>JAFAHH010000038.1 GCA_019237355.1 Acetobacteraceae bacterium
ATCTCATTGCGTGTGGACTCTGTCATGACTGGCCTGCCGAGCTGGGGAAGTCGCGGCTCAAGCCAGCCACCGATTCGGCATCCCGAGCCAGTTTCTGGAAGCGAGGCGCTAACAATAAGCGGTCCTCCGGGGTCAGTTGTGCCCGGCCTTGGTGAGCGAGCCATACTTCCATCTGGCCCAGCACATCGAGCAGTAACCCCACTCGTTTCCAAACGCGGTTTCCGGCTTCGCTTAGCCGGGGATCGCGGACCGTGGCGACGGCCCCCTGGGATTGCGCTAAAGCTTCCCGCGGATGTGCCAGCAGATATTCCCGCTGTGTTCGGCTGGCACAAGCCAGCCACAGATCCACCACGCCTGACAACTCGGGACCGGAGAGTGCCTCGCGCCGGATCACGTCCAAAACTTCGGTTTGGTTGCCCTGCGGCAACCGCACCATCTGACGGGCTG
The DNA here is from genome assembly GCA_019237355.1 of Acetobacteraceae bacterium. Taxonomy (GTDB): domain Bacteria; phylum Pseudomonadota; class Alphaproteobacteria; order Acetobacterales; family Acetobacteraceae; genus JAFAHH01. The sequence goes on from JAFAHH010000038.1 coordinate 448, forward strand.
CTGTGGGCGACAGCAGACCCACGCGCAGCTCGTCTTTGGCCTTGGGCCCCAAACGCTCGATCAGAGCCAGACGGCGGCAGACCCAACTCTTATGGCGCCCCAACAGCTCCGCCACTTCCACCTGACTCATGCCGTCTTCGCGCACCAGCGCCTGAATGATCCAGGCTTCTTCTAACTCGCGGGTGCGGCCACCGGCGCGATTGAGACCGTAAATGGCGGCTTTGGCGGCGCGTTCGTCGGCCTCCACCAGACGGGCGGAAAGCTCTGTCATGGTTGGCAAAGTGCGCGCCGCACTCAGCCGTTTGAAACCATCGATCAGCTCATAGCGCTCCTGCCGGCGGCACACCACCACCGGAGCCAACTGGCCGTAGCGTTGCAATGACCGAGCCATGGCACGCTCGGCTTCCGGCAGGTGCAGGCGGTAGCGTCCATAGGATTCGCCGATTTCCTCACGTTTCAGCGGGAGTTGATCTTGGTTGGTCCAGCGCAGCACAGTCTCGAATCTAAGCTCACATCGCGTATGGATCAATATGTCGAGGTTATCGGTGGCTTTGCCGGTCTCATCCGGAGCGGGTTCCGGAAGGCTCATGCCGCGCCCGACGTTCTCGTTCCCAGACGCGCTCCAAGGCGCGCCGGCACGCATAACAACAAAACCTCTGCAAGGGGCAGCGGGGCTGCCGTGGGAAGTTTTCGTAGCAACCAGGACGGTCGCAACAAAGCTCAAAAAAAGTTTTTAGTGATGACCCTCGCGGGCTCGCCCGCCCCCCGTGTTTCTTGCCGTTGGCGCTGTTTGCAACGCTCGCGGTAACGCCTGCTTTGCCCGTTGCGCTTCTGTTTGCCCCCGCCCGTGTTCCGGTATTTTTGCTGCGCTTTCCAGCGCGACCATTGCCGCGCGGCCTGGCGGCACTTGGGGCTGCAGTAGCGCTGCCGTTTCGAGCGTGGCCGGTAGCGCCGCTCGCAGCCTTTCAACAGGCATCGCCGCAGTCGCGGCAGGCCCGCGCGCCGTTTCCGCGCTTCCGCTTTCTGTGGCGAACTGCTACGATTCTGGCGTGGGCCCATGGGAGTGGCTGCTCCCAGAAGCTCGATAGCTCCACGGCGGACTGCCGTTCCGCTGTGGAGCCTTAAGCATCCGGCTGAGTTATTTCCAGACTTTATCGTAGAAGCGCTGATATGGGTAGAGGTGCGTTCTTTTCCTTTTCCCGCGCCAGCGCGAGCGGTTCATTTTCTCTTTAGCCAGTCCCTCTTTTCCTAGCCAGTTCTTCTCATCCTGTGTTCTATTTGCATCGCCAAGGGTGGCCCACATGGTCCGCTAAACGCGATTTACAGCTCGCGGCCACTGGTCCACATGCCCGCTAGAATGGCCCCATCGCTCGCCGCGATTAACAACCGGTTGGCCGCAGAACTAGTTTTGCCCATGCAGCGCTAGGCAACAAAGGCCAGGAAACGTCCGCACAGTATCCCAGCCCTGGTAATCCCTTCACGCCCCTGCGGCGGCCAGCGATGGCCTGCTGGCAGGGGCTATTTTGTTTTTAAGTAGTTAGAGAAAAGATGGCCGTTGTTTCCCCGATTGGGCTTGCTTCCGGCGGCCCCCAGAGTGATCAATCGTGGTGCATGCTTTCATACCTGCAATACCTGTTACGACAAAGTCCGGCAGAGGTCCGGCGCAGTGGCGCACGAGGCGGTCGAGCCACGGCCCGCCAGCGGCGTCTGCGACGTTCCTTGCTCGCCGAGTCACCCCGGTTGGTCCAACCATCTACAGTGGAGACGACCGCCGTCGCGATTGGACGGCTGGATGTGCAGTTTCCCTGGCTGCGCGGAGCCGAACAACGGGCGCGCCGCTCGGCGCTGGCTAGCCGTAGCGCATAACTGGTTTCCATGGCCGCAACACATCACACGAAGTGGCACTGTTGAATCCCTCGGTCTAAACCGTGTTTAGCCAGAGGAAACCGAAAAGTACGGTCCGGCACCGGACAGAGGAGTGGCGCTGCGAAAGCCAACCCAAGCCGGTTTTGGCCATGGCCTGAGGACTTGCCTGCCGGCCACTAGATCGGGCTACATGGACAGCATGGCAAAACGAACGACAAGAAGAAGTACACCTGCTCAGCAGCGCTCGCCGGCACGGCCCAGCACGCTGCCAGTCTATGGGGCGCTGTGGGAAATCAACCAGGCGTTTGAAGTTGCGCTCACGACTTTGATGGCGTTAGTGCAGGACAAGCAGGTGTCCGGGCGACAAATGCAGCCGTTTCAGGACATGGTACGGGAAGCCCGTGCGGCCCTCAATTCGCATCTGACCAGTCTTCTGGAAACGAGAGAGACGAACTTGGCGGGCCAGCTGTTCCGGCGGCGGCAGGCGCACACAGAATGAAATACGTTGAGCCCAGCGACAGTAGTCGCCCTACGTGACTTCCGCCGTCCTCTCGAATTTACTGAACTGTGTTCTATTCGGTAGGGGTAGTTAGGGTAGTTCTATCGCCCGACAGGAAGAACTGTTGCAAAGACGGCGTGTTAGGGGGATGTCAATTTACTAAAACGCATCGATTAAACGGATCTTTGGGGAGCCGGTCCGTTCCCGAAGAAGTGGCAGTTCGAGAATTGGCGTACCTGACCGAGGCGCTTGCAGGATTGTGCAGATCGATGTTCAAAACTCGACATAACTCAA
>JAFAHH010000045.1 GCA_019237355.1 Acetobacteraceae bacterium
GGCTCCTCGCCATTCTTTCGGGTAGCTTCCATCGATTCCGCTCCTCCTGTGCTCGATGAGCCCCCGAATCACCACTTACGGCACATCGAATCGAGCGCCGTGATGAGGGCTGGGAAGTATTCAATCGGCCACACGATTGACTCAACGAGCGCTCTCGCCTAGTCGTAGTGCCTGAGTCTCGGCCATATGAAGGAGAAGGGCGCTTTCGGATCGCGCAGGACGTAAATCGGACCGGTCTCGTAGGGCATAGCATACGGGTTGTTGATCTCGCCGACGATCTCGACTCGGCCGTACGCCGGGAGAAGCCCTTCCGAATAAGGTCCCAACACGATCAGCACACTGCCGTCATGCCCTTGCGGCCCCCACAGATAGTAATTGTTGTGCCCGCTGATGGCGGGAGGTAATCCGAGAGGCCGCCCGAAGATGTCGATCGCGGCCGCCTGGCCGTAATCGAGGCCAAGGAAAATCGCCTTCGCTCTGTCCGCCGGCGGCAACGCGTTGTAGACCGCGGCGACCTGCGCCGCCATCTCGGGCCAGCCATGCTGGTCGGCGAAGTGTTGCGGCAACAGACCCAGCTTCTGGTGGTCAGCCGCCGTTGCAGAGGGAGCAACCCCTAGCATTGTGCTATAGGCGATGAATGCCCGTTCCGGGAGGATCGGGATGGCCATCGGCGCCGCGATCGCTCCGGATACAGCGACCGCGCCCAACGCGGCTCGGCGCCAGCGCGGGTTTTGCAGCCAGCGCTCCACAGCGACTGCACCAATGCCGAGCAAGGTCGGATAGATCGGCGTGAGGTAGTAGGCCTTGCCATGCATGATGACGAAGAAGACAAATAAAATCGCATAAGCGATCGGAAAGGCACGGTACACAGCGAGCTGCGGCCGGCGCGAACAGGCCCACAGGCCGGCAATCCAAACGGGCGCGGCCAGCGGTCCCATCACTAACAGCTGTTGCACGAAGAACGCCGCTGGCGATAGTGCGACATTCTTTCCGTTGACGGCGGCCTTCCCCAGTTCGAGGAATGGCCAGCCATGTGCCTGCTGCCACAGCACGTTCGGAAACACAAAAATGGCGCCGATCAGGGCGCCCACATAAAGCCACGGGCGCAGCAGCGATCCGCGCGCCGACGTGGCGAGAAGACCGATACCAAGAGCCACCACGTAGAACGCCATTGCATATTTGCTGAGCAGACTCACCCCTACCACGACGCCGAAGGGAATCCACCAGCGCTCCTCCCCGGTTTGCGCGAGGCGCACCAGGAACCACCCGCAGGCAAGCCACGTGAGCGGCTGGAATGTATCGGTGGTAAAGAGCAGGCCGATGGCGAGAAATTGCGGGCTGCAGAGAACGCACAGGCCCGCGAGCCATTGCGCGAAGCGCCCACCGCCCAATGTGCGCGCGAATTCGGCTGACAGGGCCACGGTTGCCGACAGAGCCAGCGCGGGGACCAACCTGAACCCAACCAAAAAATTGCCGAACAGCGCGTGCGACCACGAAGCGAGCAGCGGGATCAAAGGGGGCTGATCGACATAGCCCCAAGCCAGCCGGTCCCCGCAGACGATGAAATACAGTTCATCGCGGAAAATGCCGTAACCGCCGTTGAATATCAGGTGGATCACAAGGCACGCAAGACCCAGAACCAGCCAGGGCTCGCGTCCGGTGAAGGAAGAACTTCGCTTATTGCCTTCCATCATCGATCTTCGCAGCCTCCGCCGCTTATTGATAAGAGACTTGGTCCAATGAATCCGGTCCCCTGCCCCCACCTGACTAACGCACCCCATATCCCCAAGCGACGTCCCTTTCGCCGACGCTGACCGCCGCGCGGACTTGATTCGCTTCGCAACGCGAGGATCGTTTTGCACAGAGCGCCCTTGGCTCGGCAGGGGCCGTACGGCCCGGGAACCAATATAAGGCGATCAGGCCTATCGAGCGATGCGTTCACCCTTTTTTGTAATGGTTTGTAAAACGACGATCCAGATCTCCTCCGAAATACGGCACTCGTGAGGGCTCCATTCTCTGGTTATTCATTGACGCCCCGACCTTCGCTGGATGGCTGGACGAGCCACTGTCTTCCTCGCCTGGTGCTAATCCGCCAGGCCCATGACGAAAGCCAAGGCAACATTTAGTCGACCGATA
>JAFAHH010000046.1 GCA_019237355.1 Acetobacteraceae bacterium
AGTCATTCGGCTCGATCCGGTCTTCTTGATCGATCCGGCTTTGGAACCGGGCAGACCCGGCCGGATCCTCTTGCGCCAGCTCAGGCTCGCCGCTTGCAGCCATCCGTTCCAAGCCTTGCGTGTACATGCTGGCCTCCCGTCGAAAACGGCCTAGCAAGCCATATAGGGCCTGTCGGGCCCGAGGTAAGGATAAACGCCCGTACGATTTCAGGATTTTCCTTGCGGCCCGCGCTGATTGATGATGGGCTTACGCGGACATGCCGCGCCAGGCACGGGCGTCGAGGACTGCAGCGTGAGTGCAGCTGCCGGCTTGGCGCTTGATCGCTAACGAGGAAGAGAGTGAAACAATGCCCGAGTTGGTTACCGAACGGCGTAATCTCCTCCTAGCACCGCTGCTGGCGGCACTCCCAGTGGCTTCCGCGAAGGCGGCCGGCGTCAATCCTAGCATGACCATTGTCGTGCCGCCGGACAAAATTCCCTGGAAGCAGCTTTATGATTACCCCCCGGAAAGCGCCGAGACAGCGCCGCTGTTCGGCGACATCGCGAAGCCCGGGCAGTATTTCGTCATGATTCGCTGGCACCCGGGCTACATGAGCGCGCCCCACTGGTACGAAACCGACCGGCTCTGCGTCGTTGTTTCCGGGACTTGGTGGGTGGCGAGCGGCGAGGATTTTGCCCCCGAAAGCACAGTGCCCGCCCCGGCCGGAAGCTTTGTCCGCCGGGTCGCGCGAACGCCGCATTATGATGGGGTGCGCCGCGGGGAAAAGGAGCCGGCGGTGATCGCGATCTCCGGAATGGGTCCAATCACGTTTCACAATGCTCAGCCCGGGACCCCGGGCTGGCGCCAACTGTAATCGACCGGGCCGCCGCTATCGTTTGCGGGCTGGGCCAGGATCCCTCGACTGCGTGTTGCCGACCGCGCGCACGCAAGGCGGACGGATCAATATACTGGTTCCAATCGGCCCGCCTGTTATACCGCCAACAGGCGCGGAAATACCGGTGATGATCAAGATTTCTTCCCGATCAAACCGCCGCGGAAGCGGGTATCCTCGCGCACTGTTATTGCTTTAAAAAACCGATCCCGAGATGGAGGCCGTCACGAGCCTGCAGCCAACTCCCCTCGGCGACGGTCGCCTCGCTTGGCGGAGCCGTCCTGTTCGCGATCCTCCTGCTAAGAGCCTGTGCCGGCGAGCAGTCCAGCAGAGGAGGGGCAGCGGATACTGCTAGTCGACGATGTTCACCTCGATTAGAACCGTATGGGTATCGAATACAGCACTGTGCCAAGCGTCTGGCCCGAAATGGATCACTGTTCCAGGGCGGATCTCAACCTCTCCCGCCTCGCAGGCCACCCGGCCGCTACCTTTCTCCACGAGCACGAATTGCTCGTGCGGATGGCTGTGTTTGCCGGCGGTAGTGCCGCCTTTTATTTCGACCCGCTTCAGTGAGGCGCCCTGGCCGATAATCAGCCTGCGGCGAACCCGGTCATCCCCCTCGGCCGGTATATCGCTCCAGTGGCAATAGGTTGCATTCGGCATTGCTGTCGCTCCCTCACCATCCGAAGCATGGATTCTAGACCGCCCCCGGCTGGGTTCACAAACCTGCTTATAGAGCTACGCACCAATTCAGCACCGGCTCTAACAGTCTGCTGAAAAAGGAAGGCCAGGGCTCTGCCCTGGACCCGTCATGCGTCGTGCGAAGAGCACGCTCCTCGCGTGACGAGCATGCTGTTCGCATGACGGAGCCGAAAGGCCCCAGACCCCATCCACTAAGTGATGGGATTGCAAAGGCTCTGCCTTTGCTGGGGTCCAGGGGCAAAGCCCCTGGCGTTCTTTCGTTGCTTTACGACCGCCGGACTTCAACGCTTTTCCGCAACCTGCTAACCCTCGCCCCCAATTTCGCGATTACCGATTCTGGTCCTGAAAGCCGTTACGCGCCAACGTCGATGAGGTGGGTTCACCGGCGCGCAAACCAAGAGCCGCGAGTGCAAACCGCCCTACGGTCGTGGCGCTTGCGCGAGCCACTCTAGGACGTCGGCGGCGCTTCGATCTGGC
>JAFAHH010000050.1 GCA_019237355.1 Acetobacteraceae bacterium
ATCTGGCCGCTATGGGCCGGGCGATTCGGCGGAGTAGATGCGTTTGACATGACTTTCCCCTTCGAGTTGCGGCCCGCAACCCGCCCGAAGGGGCTGGAAAATCAGCGCATAACCACCCGTTACGAAAACGGGTGTTTTCGCAGTTGACTTAAGCGGCGATTTCGGGGAATGTTGGGTTTACCAGTCACAACATTTCCCGGTTCGCCGGTATGCCAGCCCCGCCTCGTGCGGGGTTTGCTAGTTCTGGGCCTTGGTTTCTCCAGATCAGTTATCGACTCGGCGCGGCAAACGAATCGCCGCCCCACCGGGCAGCTTGCCTCAAACCGTGAGTCCCGCCAACATTTTCCTGAACAGGCAGTGAACCATTCCGCCGCTGGACTCATTTGGTAGCGCGGCGGCGGCCACATCGCCGTTTGAGTTTTTCGAGAAATTCCGGATTAGCCCGAAGCCGCCTTATGGTCTTGCTGGCCGCCGCATCGCGCTTACGGGCAAATTCGGGATCGGCGTTCAGGCGCGTAAGCGTCTGACGCGCGAACGCGGCGTGCTTGGCGGCAAACGCGGCATCAGCGTGCCGCCGCTTTACACCGGCGTTCCGCTTCGCCTGAAACTCCGGGTCGGCATTCATCCTCTTCATACGCTCAGAAGAACTTTCTCGCCGTTCCTTTTCGTCTGTCATTGTCCCCTCCGCCGCAAGATCAGGAAGCGCCTATCATCCCGGAAGGATCGCGCGCGGCATGGCGCACGGCGTGGATGATAACTTCGGTATCGGTCGCTTCATAGAAGATCAGATAAGGATACGGCAGAGTCGCCATGCGCCGGATAGTCGGATCGTCAGTGCGGGTGCCAATGCCCGGGTAAAGCAGCAAAAGATCCGTGATCGCCTGTATGCGGGCTTGAACCCGCCGCGCGCCCTGCGGCGAATGAGCCGCTATGTAATCGAGAACGGCACTAAGGTCGGCCAGCGCCGGAAGGGTGTAGCGCAGCTTCACAAGCCGTGCTTGGCCCACGCCGCCCGCACCTGCTCGTCGGAAGCGAACTCACCACGGCCAGCGGCAGCCTTGGACGCGGCAATGGCAGCGCGCTCGTCGACGGAAAGTGCTACCGGGGCTTCTTCATCCGCACCGGCCAGCCGCAACACCACACGGGCAATGCTGTCCTGTGCATCCGGCGGAAGATTGCTGGCGGCGCGCAGCGCATCATCAAGAAGTTTTGTCATACGATAATTCTAACATGCGGGATTTAGAAAACCAACCGCAACGGTGCTACACGGCTGAATTACCCCATGTCACCTAACGAATTACGCGCGGTCGATCGTCGATCGGTGAATGTCCCGATCGGCAGATTCCCGATCGGGGATTTTAGAACCGTTCCAAGTCTATCGATCGCGCCCAGCGAATTTCCGTCACTGACAAAAATCGCGGGCGCGGGATGGTGGCCGTTACTGGGTAACGCGGGGCGGAATTTTTCAGCTGATGAAAATTCCGCACAGGTTTACCGGCGCAGCGGTTCACTCCGGCCATTTCCTGACCACCGCCTGCATCCACAGAATCTCATGGATGCGGTCGTTTATCTCCTTCACGGCGGCGTCATACGGCTTGCGTTGTGTGCGGCTTCCTTTGCCGGATCGGGGCGGGCGCGGGATAGCGCGAAGTTTCTGGAGGAGGTGATCGTGTTCCTCTTTCAATCGCTCGAAGGTGGCAAGCTTCTCCGGCTCGCTCAAGGCGGCAAGCTCGGCCATAACATCATCCCATGGGCGCTGCCCGTTACCATAGCTGCGCGGTGAATCCGTCATGCGCCCCATGCTGCCAGACCCGGCGCAGAAAGCGAGAACAAAAATCTCGCGCGCGTGATGGTGGCCGTTACCGGGTAACGCGCGGCGGAATTTCCGTCACTGACAAAATTCCGCGCGTGGTCGCGTTACGTAACGCGCCGCGTCTGACTTAACCGAAGGTGGCTCGTCTGGCGTTGGCGACGATTTGTTTCACTGTGGCGATGCGAGCGCGTTGGCTATCGTGGAGACCGACCACCCCCATAATGTTCCACGTTCCATGTTCGCCGCTCACCAATCTGAACTTGATTTTTACCCCTGCCTTACTGCCGTGGTTCTTCTCCTCGATATCAAGATGATCGAGCTTGAATCCAGCAGCATCGAATAATTCGGTAATTTCGCTTTTGCTGATAGTGTTAGTTTTAATTTTACTTCTGCTCATATAGCCTCACTGAAGTTGCAATTTTTTGATTACAACTACGTATCATTCGCAAATGGTTTCATCAACAGAATATCGTGATTAACGGCTTGACGCGCCGTCCAGCGGCCTGTCCCGGAATCAACATCTAGTGCCGCCTGCTCCCGCCGCCCGCCCGGCGTCAGTCGCATAAGTGCGTGTTATGTTAAAGGTTTTGGAATAATCCCAAAGTCCAAATCGGGGGGCCGAAGCATAACTCGCACCCCGCCCCGTGTTTCACTGCTTTTCCGACCCGCGCTCAACTATCCCCCCATTTTTTTCAGCACCGGCGCGGCTTCTTGGCCGGTATTACCTGAATAGCCTGCCGGAGTGATG
>JAFAHH010000067.1 GCA_019237355.1 Acetobacteraceae bacterium
ATGCCATGGAGCACTAGCGTGCGATACCACGTCCCGATCAGCCAGCGAGGATGCAGCAGCGCATCTTTGACCAATTTTGGCGTGATCACGAGTGGGATTTGGTAGCCACTCCGCGCATTATTCTCCCGGTTCGCTGCGACTGGCACATCGGCGGTAATCACGAGCGTGTCGTAACCGGAAGCGGCGACGCGATCGATCAGGGGCTCGATCCGGGCGGGGTCACCCGGGATATAAGCTTGAAACCAGGCTGTATGCCCTTCCTTCTTCAGATCCTCGAGCTTGATCAAGCTGGCGCCGCTGACAATCATCGGAATGTTTCGGGTTGCCGCGGCGCGCGCTAGAACGAGATCGCCCCGATACGCACAGAGGGCAGCGCCACCCATCGGCGCAATGCCGAATGGCGCGCTATATTGCTTGCCAAACAGCGTGGTCGCTTGGCTACGTTTGGACACATCCACAAGCACGCGTGGAACGAACCGGTATTCCGCGAATGCCGCGAGATTATCCAGCCGGGCCGCATCGGTTTCCACACCGCCGGCAATGAAACCATACAGAAACCGGGGTAGCCGGCGCCGCGCCCGCGGTTCGAAATCTCCAAGCGAGAGGAAGCCCCGCATGGGACCCGGAACCTTACCTACAGGCCGCGGTTGGGTCGCTACAGGGGCCCCAAAACCGCTTGGCGACGTTGCATGCCCCTCGATCTCTTCTCCGCTTAGTAGCGACATCGCATCTGCTCGCGATACACCTGGCGAGGGCTAGGCTTCTTTTAGAAGCGCGATTCAGGCTTTCCGACGACCGGGACCCCAATTCGCTCGCGAATTGCGAACCCAATTGCGCCTCGAGCCGCGCGCCCTAGCCGACACCCGCCCCGGGCTACTCCACCGTTGAGTCCGAAAGGGTGCCCTCCGGATCAAGCCGGTATCCGCCGCCCTCAGTGACCAAGAGCCGGGCATTCTGCGGGTCCGGCTCGATTTTCTGACGCAGGCGGTAGATATGCGTCTCTAGGGTGTGGGTGGTCACCGCGGCGTTATAGCCCCATACCTCGTTCAGAAGCACTTGGCGCGCGACTGGCCGGGTTCCTGCCCGGTAGAGGAATTTGAGAATTGCGGCTTCTTTCTCAGTCAGCCGAATACGGCGATTCCGTGCCGGCTCTTGCAGAAGTTTCGCTGAAGGCCGGAAGGTGTAAGGTCCGATAGTGAAGACGGCATCTTCGCTATTCTCGAAAATGCGCAGCTGAGCGCGTAGCCGTGCGAGCAATTCAGCAAGCCTGAATGGCTTCGCAATGTAGTCATTCGCCCCTGAATCGAGGCCGCGCACCACGTCGGATTCCTCGTCGGAGCCCGTCAACATAATGATCGGCACCTTGACGCCTTGGCGGCGCAGCCGGGCGCATAGGTCACGGCCATCCCCATCTGGCAATGTGACATCCAGAATAATGGCGTCGAACCGGCCGCCTCTGGCCGCAATCTGATCCTCGGCTTCGGCAATGCTGCCTGCCCCGACCACCTCGAACTCGCCTTCCACAGCGAGCTGCTCGGCCAGTGTTTCCCGCAAGGACCGGTCGTCATCGACCAGCAAAATGGGCCGTTCGCCCGACATTCTTTATTCCTCTATCACACGCTCGCCGGAACCCATTTTGCGATCCCCGGGCCTACCCGGCTGAAACCCACGGCTTGGGATTGGTAGGCAGCCCACGATCGAACGCGCATGTCTCGGCTCGGAATTACGCCCAAGAGGATCATAGTGACTCACAATACTGTGAGTCGGCATACTCACATTGCGGTGATCCACCGCACCGTCAAGCCAGACCTGGCCATATAGGCAAGGTAATGCTTCGAACTAGATGCTGTTGCCAAAGGCGGGTACCCTGACCGGGCTATGTCTATTATGAGGACGAATGAGCGTAAATCCGGCCGCCGCCGGCGCTGATCCCGAGCCCAACGGCCGACGAGATTCAGCGCTGACGCTGCGCAACGTGCAGCGCGCGGTGGCTGATTTGCGCGCTGGGCTGCCCATTCTGCTCGCCGGCGCGGACCCGCTGGTACTGCTCGCGGCCGAAACCGCCGGCCCGAGCGGGATTGCGGAATTTAAGAGTCTTACCGCCGAGCCACCGCTCCTGCTGCTCGCTCCCGTACGGGCCGCCACGGTTTCGCATCGCCCCGTCGAGCAAACGCCTTCGGCTGCTGCCGTGCAGATGATTGACAGCATGCTGGCACCTGCAATCTTGCACGGCTTGGCGGACCCAACTGCCCCGCAAATCACCGCTGAGCCTGCCCACCCGGCGCCGCCCCCGGGTCTCGCTGGCGCCGCACTGGCGCTTGCTAAAACCGCCCGGCTCCTCCCGGCAGTCTTGGCCGCGCCTCCAGGACCGCACGCACTCACTGCGGCCGCGAAGCTTG
>JAFAHH010000071.1 GCA_019237355.1 Acetobacteraceae bacterium
TGGCTGACGGGCGTTGGGGCCGGCACGCTTGCAGGCGCTTCTGGCTGTAACGCTCTGATCGCTTTCAGGAGCCGTTTGCGGTGGCCGAGAGGAATGCCGAGCGTTTCGAGGTCGGTCTCCGCGAGCTCTGGCAGGACTTCGGCATCGATCTCATGCTCACGGAAGGTCGCCTCGTATTGCTCAAGGCCCAGGCTCCGTAGCCAGCCCCCGACTTCCATGGAAGCCTCTGCTCATCTCCTGAAAAATGCGGAATTGATTCTGTCAGGGGCAATACAAAACCCACAACACTAAGGTTTAATTAGTTTGCCCTCGTCATCGAGCAAGGGCACCGAGTAGCTAAGCAGGATTGTGTTGATTGCTTCCTGGTTCTCCTTGATCAGCCGGTTGAGCGTGCGTCGCCATTCCTGATCGGAACGGCGGACACCCATAGCGATCCGGAAATCCATCGGCACCTCACCCTGGTCTTTGGCCAACGGAATGGCCTTCAGAGGTGTGCCGGCATGCTCGATATAATAACCGGCGATGGGGCCCCAGAGGATCGCGGCGTCGATCCGGCCCGCCAGCAGGTCATCGATCATTTCCTTTGTAGACGAATCATGCCGCGTATCGATCATCAGCGGATAGGGCTTGGCCTTCGCCATCAACCCCGCTTCCGCCATGATCGTGGCCGGTGGCGTGCCCGCGACGATGCCGATCCGCTTCTCGCGCAAGCGTGGATCAGCAAGCGTCTCCACCTCGTCCAACCCGGTATTGGGCCGGACCACCAGCTCATAGATCGTGTGATAATACGGAATTGTCGTTTGCACGAGATCGGAGCCGGAAGGCACTCCCATCACGACGTCGCAGCGGAATGCATTCAGGGTGTTGCGGTAAAAACCAACGATTTGCGGAAAATACGTGTAAGAGACGCTCTTCCCGAGCTTGGCCGCAAACAGCTGCGCCAGCTTGTTCTCAAACCCCTCCCCGGCCTGATCCGAGAACGGCAAATTACGCGGATCGGCACACACCCGGAAGACTTTTGGGTCCACGAGCTCGACGGAAGCGCCGAGTCCGGGCGCCTGCGCCTGTGCCGTGCCCAGCATTGACGCGACCAAGCAGGCGGCAACTACGAGATCTCCAAACATACATCTGGGGCGTCTTTGCCCTATCCCATGCATTTATCCTCGGCCTCGGTATAGCCAGAAGGCTTCGCCTCGTGCTGCGCTGGCCGCTCCCGGCCTAATGCTCCGGTCGAGCGCGCCCGCAGATACACGTAAATCGCGTCGATATAGCAGACGACGTTCTTATTCTCACCGAACGCCGGCATCACCAACGTTTGCGACGCGCTCACATCCCGCTTACCGGTAGCTACAATTTGCAGGAATTCCGGGTAATTGATCCCCTTCAGCGAGTCGACCAGCGAGGGCGCATAGCTAGATCCCAAACCATCCGGTCCGTGGCACTGCAAGCAATTCGCCGCGTAGCGAACATAGCCGATGTAAGTGTAGAAATCGACCTTCCCATCGGCGCCGATATGGTAAGTTGGAGATCCCTGGCTGTCGTAATATTCTCCATCTTTCGAGCTGGCTGCTTTGGGATCGCCCGGCGCCTCGGCGAAAGCAGCGCCGCTCATCGCAATACTCACCGAAAGCAACGCTGCCCGGGAACAGGAAGGTTTCACGATCGTCATCCTCGCCGCTGTTAACTTGGCCGGCGCTGAGGGAGGCCGATCCCTCAACGCCGACTCCGGGTCCGTTAGGATGAGGGCAATGCAAAGACCGTGAGCTGCCCGCCCAGGTTGGTGTAGTTGCTCAGCGCTGCGTAGCCACCCACCGCGCCCAAGCCGGCGTGCGGGTCAGTGAGCCCGGCCGCCAAGCCAATCCCGGCCCAGCCGCCTACCCCCGAAAGCACCGCTACATACTGCCTGCCGCCGTGTTCATAGGTGATAACATTGCCAATGATCCCGGAAGGCGTCTTGAACTTGTATAATTCCTTCCCGGTTTTGGCATCCACCGCCTTCAGATAGCCCTCCAGCGTGCCGTAGAAAACCACTCCTCCCGCTGTCGCCAATGCGCCAGACCAGACGGAGAACAGTTCGGGATTGGACCAGACAATCTTGCCCTGGCGCGCATCCCAGGCAATGAAATTGCCCATATTGTTCTCGTCTTTGGGCGGATACATGGAGAGAGTCGCGCCGACATAGGGCTGGCCCGCCGCATAGGCGACGCGGAACGGCTCGTAATCCATGCAGACGTGGTTCGTGGGGATATAGAACAGCCCGGTTTGCGGCGAGAAGGCGGAAGGCTGCTCGTCCTTCGTGCCCAGAGCGGCCGGACAGATATTCTGGGTATTGACGTCCTCGCCGCCCTGCTCGGGCGAGTATTTCGGATCGACCTGCGGCCGCCCGTAGTTAGGGCTGTTCTTATCCATGTCGATCTTGGTCGCCCAGTTCACGGCCGGGTCGTACTTGGCGGCAACGAGCAACTCCCCGGTGTCGCGATCCAGCGTGTAGGTGAAGCCGTTGCGGTCTGGATGGACGAGCAGCTTGCGCTGTTGCCCGCTAACCTCCTGGTCGGCCAGGATCATCTCATTGACCCCATCATAATCCCATTGATCATGCGGAGTCATCTGATAGACCCACTTCGCCATGCCGGTATCGGCGTCACGGGCGAAAATTGTCGTGGACCAACGATTGTCGCCGGGCCGCTGCTTCGGGTTCCAGGTCGATGGGTTGGAAGTTCCGTAATAAATGAGATTGAGATCGGGGTCGTAGGCTTTCCAGCCCCAGGTCGTGCCGCCACCGATCTTCCACTGGTCCCCTTGCCAGCTCTTCAGGCTTGAGTCGGCGCCGATGGGCTTGCCGAGATGGGTCGTCTTCTGCGGATCGACGAGAATCTCGTTATCAGGCCCGGTTGAGTAAGCGCGCCAAACTTGCTTGCCATCTTTGATTGAATAGGCGGTCATCCAGCCGCGCACGCCGAATTCACCCCCGGAATCGCCGACATAGACCTTGTCCTTGGCTACCATCGGCGCGTCGGTGCCGGTTTCACCTTCGCTCGGATCTCCGGTCTTAACGGACCAGACTACCTTGCCCGTCTTGGCATCCAGGGCCACAAGGGTCGTGTCGGCCTGGTGCAGGATGATCTTTCCATCGCCGTAGGCAAGCCCGCGGTTGACCGTATCGCAGCACATCACCGCAATCACGCTGGGATCCTGCTTTGGCTCGTATTTCCAGAGCATTTTACCGTCATTGTTCAGGTCGAGCGCGAAGACCGTGTTGGGGAAGGGCGCGTGAACGTACATGACATCGCCGATCACCAGCGGTGCGCCCTCATGGCCGCGCAACACACCCGTTGAAAACGTCCAAGCCACCTGCAACTTGCCTACGTTCTGAGCATTGATCTGGCTTAAGCTTGAATACCGTTGATTGCCATAATCAATTGTCGGCATCACGACGTTGGCGGCATTCTTTTGCGCTTGCCGCAGGTCGTCGGCGGCTCTAGCGCTGCCGGCCGGAATGGCTGCAGCAAGCAAAAGAGTCCCCGCCAGCAGAGATTTTATTGGAGCCCGTCGCATTCGTTCCCTCACCGTATAAAGGAGTGTGCCGGGGAAAGCCGTTCTGTCCCCGTCCCCGGCCAGGACCAGCCGGACTTCTTTTTGTTCCGTTTACCGGAAGAGGCCGATTGGCAAATCCTATGCCTAGCAACAGCAAAACGACAATAGGGGTTTGGAGCCCAATCCCTCCCTTTTGGAGCTCTGCGATGATGAGCGCAGTTACACACGCAAAAGGCGTCCCTGACCCAGTTCCCGCGACTAGATCCGTAGTGCCGCCCGCCGAGCGACTCCAGGTAAAGGGAACTACTCTAGCCGGGATCGCGCTTCTGAAATTCCCCCGGCAATATCAGAAACAGCGCACCTCGGCCTCGGCCTGTGCCTCCCGCAATGCGCGTACCAATTCGTTGGTATGCGGCGTCCGGAACTCCTGTGCCAAGTAGCCGCCGGTTCCTTGGCGCATGCGCAGTACGGTCTCGGCCTCCTGATAGCGTGCATAGGGCAATAAGGAGGCAATCACGTCCACCGAGCAAGAACAGCGATTGAGCGCGTCCTGCGTGCCGCCATTGACATTCATGCACGCGAGCACGTAATCCGCCTTGGCCGAAGTTGGATAATCGGCCCCGCCCGGGCAGCTTGGCTCGGCCGCTGCCATAGCCGCAAACGGGATTGCGAGTCCAGCCTTCAAAACTCGCCCGAGCATGCCACAACACACTGGTCGCCAACGAAAAGACCCGGCAGCAAGCCGCAGCGGCGGTGCGAACCTGGGGCCGCCCGGCCCGGCTTCGCTTCCCCGGCACCCTGGGTTCTATTTAGCGCCGTCGGATCGATTTCCAGGCGGTCTCGGGGCCGGACCCGCCTCGGTCCCTGGCTTGCTGGTGGTGCCGGGGGCACCCACCGCGACCTCGCCCTGCTTCATCGGCTGCCCCTCCGAAGAGACGGACCCTTTTTCGGGCGCGGCCGTGCTCGGCTTGATGTTACCTCCCGCGGCGGGCCCGGACGTCACGCCGCGATCCTCGGCGCGAGCCGGGGTACTGGTGCATACAACAATGGCCATTGCTCCCGCGGCAAAGGAAGCAAAGAGGGTGCGGTTCATTGTCTTGGGCCTCCCCGACTGGTTTGAATAATCCAGGAACGCTGCCGCCACGGTGAAGATCGCTCACCCATGCCAGATTTGCCGGACTATGCTGGTTGGGAATAACAAAATGAAAGATCGTAGCTGACCGTCTTCGATCAGCGACGCTATCGCGTCCCCCACAGCTCAGCGCCATGAGAATCCGGAAGGCCCGGCAAAACAACGGGTAGGCGTGTTGCGGGCAGCACAGGCGGCACGAAATCCCAAAGTTCTCGGCGCCGCCTGTCGACCTATGATTTTGGCCTTGGCCCGAGCCCGGGCGTCGTTCGCTTACGCGAGCCGAAGATTGGTTGCGGCTGCCTTCCCTCGCTCCATCGCGATGTCATAGCTAACCCGCTGGCCGTCATTCAGTCCCTTCAGGCCCGCTGCTTGCACCGCGGTGATGTGGACAAACACATCCTTCCCGCCATCCTGCGGCACAATAAAGCCGAAGCCCTTGGTCGCGTTGAACCATTTGACGGTTCCGATAGCCATTCTCTCTTGTCTCCTTGGAAGCTTCCCGCGCTTGGATCACGCGGGCTAGCAGCGATAGCGTTCTGGCGGACTATACCAATGCCCAACCGGGCTATCGGCTTGGCGCGCCGCCCGCCACTCAGCGCGCAAGACCATCCCCGGGAGGACGGGCGAGCCGCCATTCCGGGCCGCTGGCATCAGGCGGTTCGGAGGTTAATTGCCGCCGCTTTGCCTCGCTCCATTGCCACGTCGTAAGTTACTTTTTGGCCCTCGTTCAGGCCGCGTAGGCCCGCCGACTGCACCGCGGTGATGTGGACAAACACATCCTTTCCGCCATCCTGAGGCACAATGAAGCCGTACCCCTTGGTTGTGTTGAACCACTTGACCGTACCGATAGCCATATTCGTGTCATACTCCGTCTGTCGCGCCGGGTAGCGCCGTTGAAAACAACCGGGCCTTTGGACCACTTGTGGGCGCCCGACGAGACGGAGGCACAGCAAGGCAAGCCAAAAAGACGATTGCGGCGGCAATGGACACCAGAAACAACCGGCTCTGTCAATGATATCCTGGAGACAGGATGACCAAAAATTAACCGGTGCTTCGTTTTAGCGCCGTCCAAGACATAGCTTCGCATTTTTTTGTGCTCCGGTAACCCGAACAGGGGTCGGTAACGCGCGTTGGCCGGCCATCTGATAAGCGCCGGAGATCACGCCAATGCCCGCAAAGAGTCGTCCGCTCGCCTTAGTCACCGGTGCGTCCACGGGGATTGGCTTCGAGCTCGCCAAATGTTGCGCCAAGAACGGCTTCGATCTGGTAGTTGCCGCGGACGAACCGGCCATTGAGCAAGCCGCCGGCACGTTCCGTAGCCTTGGGGCCGCCGCCGACCCAGTCGAAGCCGACCTCGCCACCCTTGAGGGGGTCGACAAGCTCTACGCCGCTATTCGCGGCCGCCCGGTGGCAGCCCTGCTGGCCAATGCCGGCCGCGGCCTGGGAGGAGGCTTTCTCGACCAGGATTTCGGCGCCGTACGGCACGTGATCGACACCAACATCACGGGCACGTTGTACCTGATCCAGAAAGTCGGCCGGGATATGCGTGCGCGCGGCGAGGGCCGAATCCTGATCACCGGGTCGATTGCCGGTTTCCTCCCGGGAACCTACCAAGCCGTCTACAACGCCACGAAGGCCTTCCTCGACTCGTTTTCGTTCGCGATCCGCCACGAGCTGAAGGATACGGGCATTACCGTCACTTGTCTCATGCCGGGCGTCACGGAAACCGAATTCTTCGAGCGCGCCGATTTGATGGATACCAAGCTCGGCACGAGCAAAAAGGATGATCCTGCCGACGTTGCTGAGTCTGGCTTCAAGGCGATGATGAAGGGCCAAGGCGACGTCGTCACCGGCTGGATGAATAAGCTGCAGACGGCGATCGCGTCGGTTACTCCCGCCGACATCGTCGCCGAGCAGCACCGGAAGCTAGCGCAGCCTGGCACGGGGCGGCAGTAGACCCACTTTCAGCGTTACGCCGGGTTTCCGTGGCCGACGCTCGGCTCGCTCTCTAGGCGGTCGCCTAGAGCGCGATCGCTTGGGGCGGGATCTCGGAAAGCGTGAATCGCGCTCTAAACCAAAGCCGAGAGCACATTCCGATTACCATTTGGTCGGAATGTGCTCTCGGCGGCTGGATCAAGCGATAGGTCGCGAAGCGTCTGGCGATCCTATCATTGGCCGCCCGGTTGCGCGCATGCTGGATGACGGCCGCAGGCAACGTTGTCGCTGATCACCGTTCTGGCGCCGCCAGAGATCTGCGGTGGACAAATACTGGCCGGCGAATCAATAATCTCGGGCCGGGAATTTGCCTCCAGAGGCCCGTATTTGCGTCGCAGAGCCAGCACGCATGTTGGCAACCCGCAGCGTGAGCCGCGGCCAAGCTGACGTGAATGCGAATGAGCTCAGCGCAAGTTCAACGGAGACCGAGATGCAGCGAATTCTGGTCGTCGGCGCCGGCTTCGCCGGCCTCTGGAGCGCGGTGGGTGCAGCCCGCCAGCTTGACGAGTTGGGCATTGGCTCCGACCGGGTCGAGGTTTTGGTCATCAACCGGACCGCATGGCACTCAATCCGAGTCCGTAACTATGACGCCGACCTCAGTCACACGCGGGTCCTGCTCAGTGATGTTCTTGATCCCATCGGCGTCAAGCATTGGCAAGGAGAGGTAACTAATTTAGACATTGCAATGCGGAGAGTTGCCTGCTTGATCGAAGGCACTGAACGCCACGTCCCGTATGACCGGCTTGTATTCGTCCTGGGTAGCAGACTCGTTCGGCCGCCTGACTTGAGGCGCACGGTTTCGACCTCGACACTTACGAGGCTGCTGCTCGACTCAATGACCATATCAGCAGTCTGCCATCTCGTGCAGCCTGTCCCGGCCAATACACCGTTCTTGTGGTGGGCGGTGGCCTGACAGACATCGAGACCGCAACGGAGATGGTTGGCAAACTCCGTACAGCCATGGCATCTGCTCCGGGCCATCAGTCAACAGAAAGTCCCCGCGTGATCCTCGCCGACCGGCAGCCGTGGATCGGCTCTGATATGGATGAGAGCGCCCGGCCGGTTATCGAAGAAGCCCTTCAGGCACTCGGCATCGAGACGCGCGTCGGCGTTTCTGTTGCCTCCATCGACGAGCAAGGGGCCACGCTGACCAGAGGGGAGCGGATTGCGACATCAACCGTGGTCTGGTGCGCGGGGATGCAGGCGGATCCCTTGACCGTGTGCTTCCCTGTAGGAACGGGACCGGTTCGGTCGCGTTCCGGTCGACCACTACCTCAAAATTAAGGGCATGTCAGCCGAATTTGCGGCCGGCGATGTTGCGTGGCTGCCGATTGACGACAGCCATTTGTGCGTCACGTCCTGTCAGCATGGCCGCCAAATGGGTCGCTTCGCCGGGCACAATGTAGTGTGTGACCTATTTGGCAAGCCCATGCTGCCATTGTACATTGATTGGTACACGACTATCCTCGATCTTGGTCCCCGGGGAGCCGTTTATACTCTATCGCGCTATGCGAGAAAGGTATGAGATTTCCTCGCCCCGCTTTACGCGAAAGCGGTTTCATTGCGATGATCCATCCTGCCTTTCCGTTGAAGAAATCCTTGCCACTCTGCTTTGGACATGCGATTGCTGATCGGCCTTTTGGGTGCACATAAAGGACCGGGGCGGGCCGATGGCGGAAATTCATCACGAGATCAAGGTGCGCGCGGAGCCGGACCGCATCCGCAAAGCCGTTAGCAACCCGGCCGATCTTGAGGCCTGGTACGGCGGTAAGGTGTCGCTTGCGGGCGGCGTTGTCCGGTTCGATTTCGCCGATGATGCTCCTACCTTTCGGTGGAGAGTCGAGGCCGTCAGCCCAAATGAGATTCTCTGGAAATGCGTACAGGGTCCCGGCGACGCCGTCGGCACCGAGGCGTCGTTCAGGATCTCCGGCGCCGATAAGGGACGGGAGCTGATCCAGTTCGTCCACCGCGGATGGCCACACACCGGAGGCAACTTCCGCAAGTGCAACACGCAGTGGGCCGTTCTTCTTCATCACCTGCGCCAGTTTCTCGAATCCGGCAAAGCCGCTCCAGCGCTTAACGCGCCGGCCTGATCCGGGCGTCTGCCGGCGCGATGGCCGCCCCGAAACGAATGGTAGTCGGCATCACTGGCGCGACCGGCATCATTTACGGCGTCCGCCTGCTCGAGATCCTGCGTGCGATGAACGTCGAAACGCATCTCGTTGTCTCGAAGGCCGGCGAAATGACCCGCGCGCACGAGACAGATTTGTCATCTGCCAACCTTCGCGCCCTGGCGGCGCGGCACTACGGAATCGGGGACATCGGAGCCGCCCTCGCCAGCGGCTCTTTCCGCTCGATTGGGATGATCATCGCCCCCTGCACGATCCGCACGCTAAGCGAGATCGCGACCGGCGTCACCGACAATTTGCTGACGCGCGCGGCGGACGTCACGCTGAAGGAGAGGCGTCGCCTCGTCCTCTTAGTGCGCGAGTTCCCGCTGCACGCCGGCCATCTCCGCAGTATGCTCGCCGTTACGGAAATGGGCGGGGTGGTCGCGCCGCCGGCTCCCGCTTTCTACACGCGGCCGAAGACGATCGGCGACATCGTCGACCAAACGGTAGGCCGTGTGCTCGATCTGTTTGATCTCGACACGGGAACGCTACCCCGCTGGGGGGAAACGATCTCTCTACTAAGCGAGCCAAAGGGGAATGTCGCGGAGCTCATCCACGCGATCGCAACAAAGTAATCCCGAGGAGATACACCATGGACGCGAGACCGACGCAAGCTGTGCGCCGCCAGCAGAGCATGCCTGAATTCGTTGCGGCGATGGAGAAAGCGGGTTTACTCGTGCGGATCCCCGGCGAGAAGCGGGTTGACGAATTGCCGATGCTGATGGAGCAGCACTACGATAAGGCGATCTTGGTCGAGCGTATACAAGGTTGCGAATTCTCTTTTCTCGCCAACGCGTATTCCAACCACGCACAATACGCATGGGCGCTCGGCTGCTCCCGTTCGGAAATCGGCGACCTCACCGCCTCGCTGGCGAAAGGCCGGATCAAGCCAAAGATCGTTCCGACCGCCCCCTGCAAGGAGGTGATCCTAAAAGGGCCAGATGTCGACATCACGCGTCTGCCGCTCTTCCTGCATCACGATCGCGACGGCCACTCGTACACAAATGATAACCTCGTCGTATCGAAAGACCCTGAGACCGGAGTGACCGACTGGGGCATCTATCGGTCGATGTTCCGCACCATGAACGAGAAGAACTTTGATATGACTTGCACCAGCCATCGGGGGCGGCTGAACGCGCTGAAGTATCAGGCGCGCGGAGAGAACATGCCGATCGCGATCGTTCTCGGCGGCCCGACGCTGGACAAGATAGCAGCACTTGCTGGCGTTCCGCCGGAGACCGAGGACTTCGAAGTGCTCGGCAGCTTCTACGGCGCCCCAGCCGAGCTGGTGAAGTGCGACACGAACGACCTCTATGTGCCCGCCAATGCGGAGATCGTGCTGGAGGGCGAGCTCATGGCGACGGAAGGATGGGTCTACGACGAAGGGCCGTACGGCGAATTCACGGGTATGTACGGCGGCGGCATGAAGCACAATCCTCGCGTCCTCATCCACTGCATGACCTACCGCAAGAGCGCGATCTATCAAACGGCCACCATTGGCGGGGCGCATCCAGGATTCACCGACAACATGGTCCAGCTGCCGGCCGTCGAGAGCGACATTTACGCCGCCCTATGCGCCGGCGGCATCCATGTTCTCGACGTGCGCTGCCCGGCTCCCGGACTTTCCAATATCGCCTATACGCGCATCAAGCCGCAGGGGGGCGGCGATGCAAAACAGGCGCTCGGCATCATGCTCACCTGCTCGAAGCAGGGTCTTCCGAAGATCGCTATGGTCTTCGACGCCGACGTGGACATTTGGGACGACGAGCGGATTCAGCAATCGATGGCTTTCCGTTACATGCCAGACCGGGACACCATCATCATCCCCCAATGCAACACGATGTCGACTGACCCGAAAGTTGGCGACCCCGACAAACCTTTCGTCTGCTCGAAGATCGGTCTCGATTGCACCATTCCTTTGGTCGGCGATGTTGACCGCTCGCACTATGACTGGTCCTCACCCTGCGATCTCGGTCCAGTTCCCGAGAACGTCGTTCCGATGGACAAGGACACCCTGATGAAGGAGATGGAGGCCCTGATCCGTACAGCGCCGCGATCCTGGAAGGAGATCCTGCAGCACTATCACGGTCAACCGTACCGGCCGATCTATCAGGCGTTCAGCTCGCTGAGGTCCCGCCTTGGACGTCGATCCGACGCGCCCTGGTACCGGTATGCCTTTCTCGACTCAGGGATCGCTGACGCGACACCCTCAATGCCGAACCTGTCCAACCATGACCCGCGCCACCAGCCGGCAGCATTTACGCCTCCTCCGCGCGCGACGCCCGGGCACAGGTCTCCTAATCGTTCCCCTGATCCGACTCCCGCGATGCTTCCGCCTCCCGCTTCAGCCGCCGGAAGCTCCGCACGCTGAACGGAAGCATCGCCACATAGATCAACCCGGCCGCGGCAAGCGCGGCCCAGGGTTCGGCCGCCAGCACCGCGACGTAAGCTCCAATCCCAAGCAAGAGCGGCAGCACATATTCCGCAGGCACCTTGAAATTCTTGAAGCTCCAGACGGGCAACGTCGAGACCAGCAGTAACCCCGTCGCAACCATGATCAGGGCTGAAAACAACGGGAATTGTGAGGCACGCACAAGCGATTCGAACCCGAGC
>JAFAHH010000072.1 GCA_019237355.1 Acetobacteraceae bacterium
GCGCGTGACCGGGTACCCATCGCGCTGGCGCGATGGGTACCGAGGATGCTCGCAAAAAAGCTAGTGCGCTTCCACCCAACGTGGA
Organism: Acetobacteraceae bacterium; assembly: GCA_019237355.1. Taxonomy (GTDB): domain Bacteria; phylum Pseudomonadota; class Alphaproteobacteria; order Acetobacterales; family Acetobacteraceae; genus JAFAHH01. The sequence goes on from JAFAHH010000072.1 coordinate 86, forward strand.
AGCGCACTAGAGTTTCTTTCGAGTGCGCGATTTGCGGTTTCTGACGAGTCCGCCTCAAGCCATCACGCACTAACGGGAGATACGCGGCTAATGGCACGCAATTACGCAAGCGGCTTGGTTACCGGTGTGGCTATCAGTTTAGCGGCTGCATTGTTCGCGCCTCTCTGGCGGCCAGCACTCTACCGCTGGGGCCGGCCGCTCGCGAAAGGAGCGGTGAAGCAAGGGCTGATCGCGTATGAGTTAGGCCGTGAACGCGTTGCGGAGATGGGAGAAGCCGTGAGCGATCTCGTCGCCGAGGCACAGGTCGAACTGGCAGCCGAGGGAGCAAGCGAAGGTAGCCAGGATCAGGCCGAGGCGCGGGGCTCAGGATGAAGCCGCGGCGTCCGGGACAATAATGGCCGCGGCACTGCGCTTTCGTGCTTCGTTCAGAGCGTAGGGACCTATTCCGCCCGCCAGCATCAGGCCAATTTCAGCCGGACCTAGTGGCACCACCCCAAGCAAGCGCCGTAGACCCGGAACCGCCATGGCCACGGCGTGGGCGCCGAGCGAGGCGGCAACCATCATCGCGAGTACGCTATTTGGCCGCTCAGCCTCGCTGCTTCGGCAAGTAAGCGCATGCAGCAATTGCGCCAGCACCAGGCTGCCAAACCCCACCGCCCGCGGCTTGCCTCCGGAGCCGGCATTCGCCTTGGTCCCCGCATAGCTTGCTAATGCCCCGGCGGCTAACACCGCCCCGTCGGTGGCGAGAACACGCATATCGGACCCGGCGAGAACAGCCTCCCCATTGAGACGGGGCGGCCGAAGCATCAGGTTGGGCTCTGGCGGTTCACAAGCCAGGCCGATGCCGGGCAGCACATCTGAAACCAAATTGATCCACAGAAGCTGGAACGGCGTGAGCGGCTCGGCCGACCCGGCGGCGGTCGCCGCAAGCACAAACAGAATCTCGCTGAGATTCGTGCCCAGCAAATACCGGGTGGCGGTGCGGATATTGTCGTAGGTCGCCCGTCCCGTCTCGATCGCCCGCGCGATGGCCGCCAGCTCTTGGGTTTGCAGCACGATATCCGCAATCTCGCGCGCGGCTTCGGCGCCTTCCCAGCCGATCGCAATACCGACATCTGCCGCCTTCAGCGCGGGGCTATCGTTGATTCCATCCCCGGTCATGGCAACGGTCCGGCCCGTTGCCTGCAGCGCACGGACGATTTGCAATTTCTGCGCAGGGCTGACCCGGGCGAATACATCCGCACGCGATGCGGCTTCAGCCAAGGCGGGTTCATCCAGGCCGCGCAATGCAAGCGCATCGATGACAGCCGGCTCTCCATTCCCGAGGCCAAGCTGGCGGGCAACGGCCCGAGCCGTCGCGACCTGATCTCCCGTCATGACGAGGACGTGAATTCCAGCCTGGCGCAGGAGCCTGATCAGATCGGCGGCGCCGGGCCGCACTGGATCGGCCATGCCTGCCAATCCCGCCCAAATCAATCGGCGGGGCTCATCGCCTGACCCAAAAGCAAATCCCAGCACCCGGAGCGCATCGCCAGCCAGCGTGATGTTCGCCCCTATAATCTCCTGGCGGGACGCGTCCGTCAGCGGATGAGTCTGGCCATCCCGCAGTTCGCGATCGCAGAGCGCCATGACGTCTCGCGGGCTGCCTTTCACAGCCTGGAGGATGCTTCCGTCTGGCGTTCGGTGTGCGGTCACCATGAAGCGCGACTGGTCACTCCGCTGCCGGATCGAAAGCACCTCATGCTCCCGGCGCAGCGCGGCCACATCGACCCCGCCCTGAAGGGCGAGTTGGATGAGCGCGGTTTCGGTTGGTGATCCGCTCAGGCCTCCATTGGCGTCATCGACTTGCGCCTCGCTGCATAAAGCACCGATACGCAAGAGCTCAGCGGCATCAGAGGACCCGGCTGCTTGGGCTGGCGTGACGGCCCGGCCGCCACAAATCAGGCGGACAACGGACATGCGGTTCAGCGTCAAGGTGCCGGTCTTATCGAAGCACATTGTCTGCACCGCACCCAATGTCTCGACCGCGCCGAGGCGCCGAACCAGAACCCCATCCCGCCGCATCGCTTCGACGCCGAGCGCTAAGGTGGTTGTCGCCACGGTCGGCAAGCCCTCGGGTATTGCGGCGACGGCTAGGGAAGTGGCTGATCTGAGCATCAGGACGAGCGCCAAGCCCCGAACCACGCCCACACCAATGACCGCGCCGCATGCCGCTAAGGACAGCCAGATAAGCTGGCGGCCTACAAGTTCGAGCTGCTGTTGTACCTTGGTGGCCGGAACGCCCGCCTCGCTCACCATCCACTGGATGCGGCCCATCTCGGTGTTCGGGCCGGTTGCCACGACCAAGGCCCTCCCCGAGCCGCCGGTCACAGCCGTGCCGCGATAGACCATATTGACGCGATCAGCTAGCGGAAGCGCCGGATCCGTAAGGCTATCAGCATTTTTGCTGACCGGTAGGCTTTCCCCCGTGAGCAGGCCTTCGTTCACCGAGAGCGCCTGACACTCTATGACCCGGCCATCAGCCGGCACGACGTCATCGCGACTGAGCATCATGATATCGCCCGGCACCAATTCCCCCACAGGGACCTCGGCCGGCGCCCCATCCCGCAGCACCGGAGCATATGCGTCTCCGCCCAGGCCGAGGCTGCTGAGGATGCGTTCGGCGCGGCTCTCCACGACAAAGCCGATGGCGGCATTCAGCCCAATCACCCCAAGGATGGCCGTCCCCTCCAGCAAACTGCCGCTAAGCAACGCGAGCACACTTGCTCCGGTAAGCAATGCCATGGCGAGGCTGCTGAATTGGCTCGCGAGGATTGCCAGAGCGGAGCGGCGAGCAGGTCTTGGAAGGAGATTGGGACCATACTCCGCGAGCCGCTTGCGGGCGGCTCCCGTTGATAGGCCTCGCGAGGCCGAGGTGCCCAAGGACTGGAACAGGGAGGAAGGGCTCTGCGTGTGCCAATCCTGCGAGATGGAAACGCCTTCAGCCGCGACCGGGATAATATCGCCGCGCAGCAGAGCCTCAATGCGCGTCACGATGCCCGAGACCGTAAGGCTGGGGTCGTGCAAGACCAGGACGTTGCCGGTCAACGTGCTGCCAGATACGGCCTGCACGCCGGGAAACGCCCTCAGCCCGCCTTGCAGCAGCGACAGAACCGGAAAAGAGCGGCGTAGCCCAGGCACGTGGAGGCGAACCCGACCGGGCAGGACATGGCGAGCGACGACCGCCAACGACCCGCCGATTGAAGACCTAGTGGTTCGGGAACTACGAGGCCCGCCGGTAAGGGCGTGCGCCATTCAGGCTTGGCCCCGGTTTTCCTTCTCCAAATCCGCCTGAGCTTCGGCCACAAGGTCCCCGACCGACTGCCTGACGCCCTCCCAGGCCGCAAGCCCTCCGCGATAGGCGGCTATCCCCCCTTGGACGACCAGCTTTGCAGCCGGGCGAAGCAGGGCGCGCGTGGCCGGGATCAACAACGGGCCGACAACCGCCGCTCCAAGCCCGACAGCAATCCCCGTCCCGAGTTTGGTTCCTAGTATGTCCTCAAGCACTGCCATCCAACTTCTCCTGTCAGGTCACCAATCCTCGGTGATGCCGTCATAAACATGGCCAAGCACTTCCCGCTCCTGCTTGTCCTGGCCTTGCTGTGCCTCGGCGAGGGCGCGCTTCAGGCGCCTGATCTGCCGTCGATACCGCGCGCTCCGGTCCTGGTCATTCCACCCGTAGCGGTGAGCCCGTTCACGCGCCCGATGCTGAAAGCGGCGGATCACCTGTTGCGCTGCTTGGCGCCGCTGCTGATCGGAAGCTGGCTGGGATACATTGTCCAGCAGCTCCTTGACCGTCGCATCGACCATTTTCCCGATCAAACCGCCCTCGGCATCGGCCTCGCTTTCGACATAAAGCTGTAGCCCGGATTTGATTGCGGAACGAACGGACGGGCTGAGGTCGGGGAGTACCTTCGGCAAGACGAGTGTGACAGCGCCGAGCGCGATCGCGATGCCGAAATTGCTCTCCAGCAGATCTTCTAGGAGCGGCATATCCTGCTCGTTTGGTCCCTCTATAGGCGAAACGCCGAGACGAACTCATCGTTGAATTATATATTAAGTTTTTAGGCTGGCGATCGATTTTTTAATTTGGACGAACCGCGCTCTTTTAGAGCGCTGCCGGAGCGGCGGCGCAGGATTCAACCTACGATTTCATAACCGGCAAAGAAAAAGGCGATTTCACTTGCTGCGTTTTCCGGACTATCGGATCCGTGCACCGAGTTGGCTTCAATATTTTCCGCGAACTGGGCGCGAAGGGTGCCGGGCGCCGCCTTCCTCGGGTCTGTGGCGCCCATGACCTCGCGATTGCGGGCGACGGCGTCTTCGCCTTCCAAGACTTGCACGACCACCGGCCCGGAAATCATGAAGGCGACCAGATCGCGATAGAATGGCCGGTCTTTATGCACGGCATAGAATTCGCGCGCATTGGCTTCCGTAAGCAACAAGCGCTTCTGTGCCACGATCCGCAGCCCGGCTTCCTCGAAACAGGCATTGATCCGGCCGGTCAGGTTACGCCGGGTCGCGTCTGGCTTGATGATGGATAAGGTGCGTTCGGTCGCCACGCTGGCCTCCTCTTGATTGGGGCGCTATGAGCGAATTGGGGCCCCGATAGCCGGAAGCCCGGATCGCGCTCTCAAAAATGAACCCTGGAGCATGATGGCTTCGACCTGAAGGGAGCATGCTCCTGGGGGGCGGATTAGTGCAGCGAGCGGACAGAGCAAGCAATAGGCGAGTTGCGCGGCCCCTTGCGCCGCCCGGGATGGAATGCTCCACGCCCAGCCTCCCCAAGCCGCGCCTTGCATCCTGCCCCTCAAGCCCGTCATATGAACCAGATGCCTAGATCGCCGACGAAGCAGATACCGGCGTTAACCGCCATCCGCGGAATCGCCGCCTGGTGGGTGGTTCTGTATCATTTTTCTGAGCAGTTGCGGTTTGTTGTCCCTTCGCCAGCGCTGATCATTATAGGCCGCGGTTATCTCGCCGTCGATTTATTCTTTGTGCTCAGCGGCTTCGTCATTGCGCTGAATTATGCGGCCATGTTCGAGGCAGCTACGGTTGAAGTCTACTTGCGCTTTCTTATGCTTCGCCTTGCGCGCATTTATCCGCTGCATTTGTTCATTATGCTCCTCTTCCTAGCTAATCCGGCTGCAATCGCGCTGTTTTCCAGCTCCGCTCACATCGGCCAACGCTACGATCCCATATACTTCGTCGCCAGCTTATTTCTCGTGCAAAACTGGGGTTTTGATTACTTGGCCTGGAATATCCCCGCTTGGTCGATCAGCACCGAGTGGTTCGCTTACCTTGTATTCCCGGCGATAGCCTGGGTGACCTCGGTCACGAGCCGCACAATCTCCTCCGCCTGGTTTTGTATTTCGGTGTTGCTTATTGCACTGGCTGCCGCCACCGTCTCGATTGGTGGCGGCAGCCTTGCAACCAGCATCGTGCCAACCGCGCTTGCTCGGTGCGTGCTGGAGTTTTCGATGGGCGTTTACCTGTTTCGCGTCTACGCGCGCCGCGACGGGCTTAGCCGCGGCCACGGCAATCTGGCCGGTTTGGCGGCCCTTATCTGTTTTGGCTCATACCTGTTCGTCCCCTTGCCTGATTACGCTCTGGTTCCCCTCGGCATCGTGTTTCTGATCCACGCGCTTACCGACGAGACCTGCCTACTGTCCCGGGCGCTTTCCCTACGTGCGCTTGAGATGGCAGGACTGGTCTCCTATTCGACCTATCTCGCCCATTACCTGATCAAGGACTGGACGAAATTCTTGCTGGTACGGCCTGGTATTCCGGCCATCGTTCCAGTCGCGAATTACCTGCTGCTCGTCGCCATCGCGTCAGTCGTTCTTTACAGGTATATTGAGGTTCCTGGCCGGCGGGCATTCCGCGCCTTATCGCTGCGGCTACCTTCGCTATGGACCGCTGCGCCAGCCCGGCGCTAACAGGCTGCGGAAAAACGCTGAAGTCGGTCGTTCGTAAAGCAACGAAAGAAGGCCAGGGGCTTTGCCCCTGGACCCCAGCAAAGGCAGAGCCTTTGCAATCCAATCACTTAGTCCATGGGGTCTGGGGCCTTTCGGCCCCGTCATGCGAACAGCATGCTCCCCGCATGACAGATCCAGGGCAGAGCCCTGGCCTTTTTCAGCAGGCTGCTAGAGCGATAGCTTGACGCAGACCGGTATTATTACGTGACTCCTTGCGCGAGGTTGCCCTTGACAGTAACTGGTGGGAAAATCTTAGGTCGTGTCGCGAGCTGATTGTCGACCTGACCTACATGGGCGTGCAAGCATGCGGACATGGCAAATAAGTACCAGAGCATCGGCTGATAGCCGATACCGATGAATGCGCCGCAGGAGAGCATTGCAAGGAGACTGCTCGTAAGTGCCCGAGCGAGCTCGTCACACCACGCCAGATGCGCAACCGACTTCGCCCGTCGCCTTGCTTTTCTCAATGAACGAAACGAGACAAGAGCGATGGTTCCGAACAGGCCCAGGCCAAACCACCCCTGCTCACCGAGGATCTCGAAATAAATGCTATGAAACGCCTTGCCCAACACCACTCCACCGCTTGGATCATCCGGCGACGCATCAGGAAAGACAATCCGATTGATGCGATACGCATCGAAACCCCCGCCTTCAGGATGTTCCCCGACAAAATCGAGCGTCCATTCCCACACTAGAATACGGCCCAGAGCGGACGATTCCTTGTTATAATCGTTGATTGTGGATATTCGCTCGTTCCAGCCTTGCGAGGTTCCATACATTACCGTTGCGGCAATTGCACACCCAAGTACGCCATACAGAATTTTCCGCTTTGCTTGCAGCCAGACGGAAGCACCGACAACCAATAATCCGATCAGCGCGCTACGCTCATACGTACCGACCGCGGTCGCAATACACGCCGCTATCATCGCGAGATAGAACAAGTCTGTCACCCGATGTTTGGGCAACAATTGCCCATGCGCTCGGAGGTACATGATGATGGGTATCAGCATTGCGGCCACCGCAGAAAGCATCCCTCCTTCGGCTAATCCGGAGTTGCCGCTCACGAGTCCGAGGTCAAGGCCATACCCGCCCCCTGAAATAACTACCTTGGCGCCATACGGGATGATTTGCGCTCCGAGCGAAAACATCCAGACCTGGAGAAAGGCCTCGATCTGCAAGCGGGAGCGGAATATGAAAGGAATGAAGGCGCTGAACATCATCGATTTGAAAGCCCAGTCCCACTTATTCCAGGCTGCGTCGGGCACCACCGCCCAAAAGGCGGTAGAGAGGCTGCACCAAATCGCAAACACAATCGTCAGGCTCGTAAAGCCGAGATTCTTTGGGGGCGCACGCCGGTCGAGCAGCAAGTAGCCTCCAATCGCGCCGACTGCCATGATTAGCGAGCAAGGAATCTGGTTCAGGAGAAAATATACCAAGTACTGCGGAGTAGCCGCATCAACCCAGAGGTAGCCCAGGCTGAACACGAAAGGAGCCATCGTACCCAGCAGTAGAAACATCAAATAGATGAATGACAAATACAGGCTGCGCATTGCCTAATCCCTCAGGGTTTGCCGAAAGGAGAGCGGGGCGTTGCACTCCGACCGCGCCACCCTGACCGCCAATGGATTCTCGGCCTAACTTATCCGCACAACCTTCAACAATGCGTTACGGCACTCCAGATGCTGTTGATAAGCTTCCTAATAAAAACAGCCCCAATATATCTACGTAGGAGCGCTTTTCGCTACCGATTGCGGCGCCGCAAGGACGCTGCGCGCCAGGCAGATTCCCGAAATCCCCCTTCGCTCATTTGGCTTCGCTATATCGGTCGATACGGTCCGATCAGGGAACCGGGATATGGGCAAGACGGGGTGGGAGTGACACGCGCCGGGACACGGTGAGCGTCGCTTGTTCCACCTGCCTTGCATGCGCGTAAACGCAGGCCGAGGCAGCGAACAAATACCATAGCACGGGTTGGTATCCGATCCCAACGAATGCCCCGCACGCTAACAGGGCGAGCAAACTGCTCGTCAGCGCCCGTGCAAGCTCTCCGCACCATGTCAAATCGGCAATTTGCTTTGCACGCCGCACGACTCGACGGAGCGCGCGCAAGGAGATCAAGACTATGGCTGCGAAAACACCAAGGCCAAACCAGCCCTGCTCCCCAAGGATTTCGAAATAGATGCTATGAAAAGCTCTTCCGGTAACCACTCCGTCGTTAGGATCATCCGGCGAAGGATCCGGGAACACGATGCGATCAATACGATAGGCGTCGAAGCCACCGCCTTGCGGATTTTCCTTTACAAAATCGAGGGTCCACTTCCAAACCAGAAGACGGCCCAGGGCGGATGAGTCTTTACTGTATTCGTTGATGGTGGATATGCGCTGATTCCAGCCAGACGACGTCCCATACACAATGCACGCCGCTACCGCGCATCCAAGCACGCCGTACAGGATCTTGCGATTGGTTTGCAGCCATATGCTGATGCCGACCACCACCAATCCCACCAACGCTGTCCGTTCATAGGTTCCAACAGCCGTCGCGATGCTAGCAAAGATCATGGCGTAGAAAAACCAGCCGGTGAGACGGCTCTTCGGCAGAAGCTGGCCATGTGTTCGCAAAAACATCAAAATAGGTATCGTCATGGTGGCGGCGGCGGCTAGCGTCGATCCCTCTGAGAGCCCGCTGTTTCCACCGATAGCACCAAGATCCCGCCCATAACCCCCGCCTGAAAGGACGACCTTGGCGCCAAACGGTATGATTTGCACTCCGAGCGAGAACATCAAGACTTGGAAAAACGCCTCAATCTGCACCCGAGAGCGAAATACAAACGGGATGAAAGCACAGAAAAGCAGAGTTTTGATAGCCCAATCCCATTTGCCCCAGGCAGTTTCGGGCGAAACAGCCCAAAACGCTGTCGACAGCGTGCACCACAGGGCAAAAATAATGGTGAGGATGCTAAAGGCAAAATTCTTTGGGGGCGCACGCCGGTCGAGCAGCAAGTAGCCGCCGATCGCACAGATGCCCATGATCAGGGCGCAGGGGATCTGGTTCAGCAGGAAATACGCAATGTGCTGCGGGGTCGCCGCATCGACCCAGACATACCCCAGGCTAAACACGAAGGGCGCGACCGTACCGAGCAAAAGAAAGCTCAGGTAGATCAACGCCAGATAGACGCTTCGCAATGCCGAAACTCTTAGGGTGGGTGAGACCAAGATTGCGGGGGCTGCAGCCGGCTACGCCATCCGGCTGCGCCCTCGGCCCTTCGCGTGTCCGCCTGGGATGGGCTGTCTGCTCCGGCCCACCCCGGTCGCGCTCCGGCAGGCTTCTCACATTCAGCGGGCGGCGGTGAAAACCACGGCAAGATCGCATCGAGTTGTGTCGCGCGAATAATGATGTAGAGCACACCTAGCGTGCTGATCAGAATCGCAACAGTATCAATCATCAGCCCGGCCGGCCCCTCCGCACACTAACGCTTGCAGCCACTAACGCTTGCAGCCGCTAAGCGGCCGCTTCACTTTACTACAGGAGAATACGGCCCAGGTCATTAACGGATTGCTGATGCAGGGCTATCGACCCAGCACTCAACAACGCTTTGACAACATCCAACACGCGCCCCATTTTAGCCGCACCGAGGGGTGCCCCGGCAGGGGGCTGAGATACCGACGAGCCTACCCCATAATGGCGGCGCGGTGACCCTTGAACCTGACCCGGATCATGCCGGCGGAGGGACGGGCAATCCTCGCAAAACCCGGCCTAATCTGCCCGGCTGAGCCATAACCCGGCTGAGCCATAAGGAGAGGTCCATGACCGTCCAGTCCAAGCCGAGCGCCGTCACGACCGGGCCAATTGCCGGCTCCCGCAAGATCTATAGCAGCCCCAGCCGGAGGCCGGACATCCGGGTGCCGTTCAAAGAGGTCGAGCTGCATCCCGCCTCCGGCGAGCCGCCCTTCCGGCTCTACGACACCTCCGGCCCGTACACCGACCCGGCCACAACCATCGATGTCGCCGCCGGATTGGCGCCGGCGCGCTCGGAATGGATCGGCCTTCGGGCATTCGAGCCCATAGCGGCCCGCCCGGTCAGGCCTGAGGACAACGGCAATGCCGCAGGCGATAGGCTCGTGCCCCCCTGTCCGGCCTCCCACCGGGTGCTCGCCGGCAAACCCGGCCAGCTCGTCACGCAATTCGAATTCGCCCGCGCGGGCATTATCACGGAAGAAATGATCTATGTGGCGCACCGGGAGAATCTCGGCCGCGCCCAGGCCGTGGAGGGGGCCGAGGAGCGGCGGACGGATGGCGAGGATTTCGGCGCTGCGATCCCAGCCTTTGTTACTCCCGAGTTCGTCCGGCGTGAAGTAGCGGCCGGCCGGGCTATCATTCCGGCCAACATCAATCACCCGGAGCTCGAACCCACGATCATCGGGCGGAATTTCCTGGTGAAGATCAACGCCAACATCGGTAATTCCGCAGTAACTTCCTCGGCTGCCGAAGAGGTGGAGAAGCTGGTTTGGGCCATTCGGTGGGGCGCGGATACGGTGATGGATCTCTCCACCGGGCGTAATATCCACAATATCCGCGGCTGGATCCTGCGCAACAGCCCCGTGCCAATCGGAACCGTGCCGATTTATCAGGCGCTCGAGAAGGTCGATGGCGACCCCGAAAAGCTCGATTGGGAGGTGTTCAAAGACACGCTGATCGAGCAGGCCGAACAGGGGGTGGATTACTTCACGATCCACGCCGGGGTGCGGCTCTCTTATGTGCCGCTAACCGCCCGCCGGGTCACGGGGATCGTTTCTCGCGGCGGCTCGATCATGGCCCGCTGGTGCCTGTTTCATCACAAGGAGAGCTTCCTGTACGAGCGGTTCGACGAGATCTGCGACATCATGCGCCGCTACGACGTTTCCTTCTCGCTCGGCGATGGGCTGCGGCCGGGTTCGATCGCCGACGCGAATGACGCGGCCCAGTTTGCCGAACTCGATACACTAGGCGAGCTGACCAAGATTGCCTGGGACAAAGGCTGCCAGGTCATGATCGAAGGGCCCGGCCACGTGCCGATGCACAAGATCAAAGTAAACATGGAGAAGCAGCTCGAAACCTGCGGCGAGGCGCCATTCTATACCCTAGGACCCCTCACGACCGATATCGCGCCCGGGTATGACCACATAACGAGCGCGATTGGTGCGGCCATGATCGGCTGGTTCGGTACGGCCATGCTTTGCTACGTGACCCCCAAGGAGCATCTTGGCCTTCCCAACCGCGACGATGTGAAGGCGGGGGTGATTACCTACCGAATTGCCGCGCATGCGGCCGATCTGGCGAAAGGCCATCCTTCGGCCAAGCTGCGCGATGATGCGGTCAGCCGCGCCCGGTTCGATTTCCGCTGGGAGGACCAATTCAATCTTTCGCTCGATCCCGATACGGCGCGGAGCTTCCACGACGAGACCTTGCCCAAGGAGGCCCACAAGGTGGCGCATTTCTGCTCCATGTGCGGGCCCAAGTTCTGCTCCATGAAGATCACCCAGGATTTGCGGGCGGATGCGGAGCGCCTCGCCGGGCTTGAGGCAAAGAGCGCGGAGTTCCGGGAGCAAGGCGGCGAACTTTATGTGCCGGAGGCAGCGGCCGAGTGACCACCCCGCGCGAAGCGCTGACCGCGATCGGGCTGCTGCCGGATGCCGAGATTGATATCGCCGGGGCCGCGTTGCAGCTCGCCCGGATCGATGCGCCAGGCGCCGATTGGGAGGGGGCCCGGCGGCACTTGTCGGATCTCGCGCGGGAGTCGGTGGCGCTGGCGGGCTGGGTGCCGGAAGGCGACATTGCGAGCCGGGCTGTTGCGCTGGCCCGGATCATCTCCGGACGCTACGGCTATCTCGGCGATGTCCAGAGCTATGATGATCTGGCCAATGCCAACCTGATCCGGGTTATTCAGCGCCGGCGCGGCCTGCCGGTCGCGATCGGCATCATTTGGCTGCATTGCGCGCGGGCCGCGGGCTGGCCGGCCCATGGCGTGGATTTTCCGGGGCATTTCCTGGTGGCGCTCGAAGTGGGCAGCGCCAAAGTCGTGCTGGACGTGTTTTTCGGTGGCGCGGCGCTCGACACCTCGGATCTAAGCGAGCTGCTGCAACGTTCAGGGCAAGATGGCACCTTGCGCCCCGGCCTGCTCAAGCCAATGAGCACGCGGGCGGTTTTGGTGCGGCTTCAGAACAACATCAAGCTCCGGCGCTTGGCGGCGGGCGACGTGGCGGGTGGCCTTACCTGTATCGAGGACACGTTGCGGATAGCACCCGAAGCTGGGTTACTTTGGCGGGAAGCGGCGCTGCTCAACCAGCGGCTCGGGAGATTGGCTCCAGCTTTGCGCTGCTTCGAGCAGTACCTTGCACTCGCTCCCCAAGGCGAATCCGCTGCCCGGGCCCGGGCCGCAGTGGAGCAACTGCGCGCCAGGCTCGGCTAGGGCGCGATGGATTGAGGGCGGATTCTTTGGAAAACTGGAATCGCGCCCTCAAAACAAAGCGCGATACTTGATGCGGAAGCGGAAGGCCTGGCTGCGGTCTCACCTGTATATGCCGGGTTCGACCTGAAGCATCATACCTTAAGGAACCTTCGCCAAGCGATTTGCTTGACATGAGCGGTGCGATTGGAGCCGCGGGGCTCCTCGCATCCGTCAAGCAAACCAGGGTCAGGCGGGGGGCATGCCTAACGTAACGTTCGCGGGTCCGGCGCGGAGATTCGCTGAAAGTGGTTGGCCGGTGGCGCGCATCTTGCGCGTGATGCTGGTCATGGGCGGCGTGATTCTCGTCGTTTGGGTCCTGTCGGATGTGCTTTTGCTGGTGTTCATGGCGGTACTCCTTGCAGCCATGCTCAGCGGACTCACCAACACTCTGCGCCACTGGACCAGGCTCCCCCATGGGATCGCCTTGACGATGGTCTGCATCATCATTCTGGCGATCTGCGCTGGTGTGAGCTGGTGGGCAGGGCCTCGCTTGGCTGACGAGGTCAAGCAACTCTGGTCCCAATTGTCTGGCCAGATTCCCGCGTTGATGCAGCATTTCGGCTTGGGCCAGGCGGACGGAACGAAGGTGCTTACCGGGGCCACTGGAGGTAACGTGGTGCGCTCGGTGACTGGAGTCGCCAACTCCACACTGTCAGTGGTTGGCGGCGCATTCGTGGTTCTTGTTGCTTCCGTGTATTTCGCCATCGCGCCGGGTTGGTACCGGGATGGCATCGTGCTGCTATTTCCAAAGCCATACCGGCTGCGTGCCCGGGCTGTGATGGACGATATCGGCCAGAGCCTAAAATGGTGGATGCTGGGCCAGTGGGTTGACATGGTCGTCGTCGGCATTCTTGCAGGGGTTGGGCTGTGGCTGCTCGGGATACCGCTGGCGTTCGTCCTGGCCGTCATTGCCGCCCTGCTCACCTTTGTTCCCTATTTCGGACCAATCGTTTCGGCTATTCCGGCGATCATCGTGGCACTCACGGTTAGCTTGCAGACGGTCTTATGGGTGGTCGTGATTTACCTGATCTGCCATACCGTTGAGGGATATTTGGTGGCGCCCTTCGTCCAGCGTCGCACGGTGGAACTGCCTCCCGCACTAACAGTGCTGTCGATGGCGATTCTCGGAGCGATTTTCGGCGTGTTTGGGATTATTGTGGCGACGCCGCTAATGGCCAGCTTGCTCGTCATCATCCGTGAGGCTTACATCAACGACGTGCTCGGTGGCGCCGAGATCGGACCAGAGCCGGAGCGCTCCGCCGATTCGGGCTCGGACAGTGAAGCCGCCATCGAAGTGAGCGGCGGGTTATGAAACGGCGAATAAGTGGCAATCGGTTCGAGCGCTCTCGCTGAAGCATAATGACTTTCAGGTTTAGGCTTCACGCTTCGTGCACATAGCGCCCGGGCGCATTCTCGAGCGGCGGAAAGCGGGCACTCCCCATCGGGGGTGGTTCGCGCATGGGCCCCGAATGCTGCGCTAGCCATTCGCTCCAAACCGGCCACCACGATCCGGACCTACGGTCGGCTCGGGCCAGCCATTCATCAGGTGAAAGAACCGTGCCACCTTCCGGCCGCACGGCGATCCGGAAACGCCGGTTCGGGTGTCCGGGCTCACTCACAATTCCTGCATTGTGGCCGCCCGAGGTCAGAACGAACGTAAGCTTGCCGCCATTGAGTAGGTGGATTTTATGAACTGATCGCCAGGGCGCGATGTGATCGGTTTCTGTCGCGACGACGAACATTGGAGCACGAACGTTTTCCATCGCAACCGGCCTGCCGCCTACCGGGAAGCGGCCTTCAGCCAGGTCGTTGTGGATGAACAGGCGATGCAAATACTCCGCATGCATCCGGGCGGGCATGCGCGTCCCATCAGCGTTCCATGCCATGAGATCGTTCGGCATCTCGCGCACGCCGAGCAAGTAACTGCGGATGGCGCGGGACCAGACAAGGTCGTTCGAACGGAGAAGCTGGAAGGCGCCGGCCATTTGCCGGCTATCCAGCGTCCCCTGGACCTGCATGACATCGGAGAGGAACGCGACCTGATCCTCGTTGATAAAGAGCTGCAATTCGCCAGCTTCGGTAAAATCGGTTTGGGCCGCGAAAAGCGTCATGCTGGCGAGGCGCTTGTCATTATCCCGGGCCATTGCCGCGGCGACGATGCAGAGCAGCGTGCCTCCTAAGCAATAGCCGCAGCCGTGGACTGGCACGTTGCCGCAAACCGAGTTGACCGCATCGAGAGCAGCAAGCACGCCCTTGGTGCGGTAATCATCGAGGCTGGTGTGTCGCATCTCGGGTCCTGGATTGCGCCAAGAGATGGCGAACACCGTGAAGCCCTGACTGACCAGGTAGCGGATCAACGAATTACGAGGAGAGAGATCCAGGATATAGTATTTCATAATCCAGGCGGGTACGATCAGCACCGGCTCAGGCCGCACCTGTAGGGTCGAGGGTGCGTATTGAATGAGCTCGATCAGCTCGTTGCGTGCAACCACCTTTCCAGGTGTCGCTGCGAGATCCCGGCCGACCTTGTATTGCGATTGCGCTGAACGGCCGCTCGTGGCTTCGAGCATATCGGTTAGCAGGTTTTGCAGCCCTGCAGCAAGGTTTTGTCCGCCAGTTTGCAAGGTGGCGTCGACCACCTCGGGATTCGCCCAGGCGAAATTTGATGGCGAAAAAGCATCGAGCCACTGGCGCGCCGCGAACGACACGATCCGCTGGTTGGAGTCCTTGATGCCGGGTGGGCCAGAGGTGGCGCGGGACCACCACGCCTCGGCGAGCAGAAAGCCCTGTGAGAACAAATTGTACGGCCAGCGCTGCCATTTCTGCGACACAAAGCGATGGTCCAGCCGTGCGGGCTGGATGACTGGCCGCTGCGTTGGATCGAATGCCGCATTTGTGAACTGTCCGATGCGCATCAGCGCGTCAGCCCCGAGCCCGAAACGGAACCCCGGGCATTCCCCAGGTGTGCCGCCCAGTCGGCGAACGCGAGCCACATGCTGATTGGCGAAAGGCCATAAGTAACCTGCCCTTCAATCGCATGGAGCAGGGCATCGAGTTGCTCCCAGCCCGCAGCAGCCGAGGGGGTTGCAACTGGCTTTTCTTCCCGCGGTTCTTTGGCGGCAGCCCGCTTTGTGACGAGGGTAGCCTTGGGAAATGGCGTGACGGTCATGTTTGTCGATCTCCGGTCAGCTCCCCCTGGAGCAGAGACTTCCGCTAAATGCCAAGCTTGTCCGGCGATTGCCAACAGGCCATAGAGCCCGGGCAAGTCAAACCTCATGGGCAACATCGATGAGCAGGATTATTCGTACCGAATCGAACCCCATCCTTTCCAAAGCGGTTGAGTTTCACGGCTTTTTGTATCTGCAAGGTTGTACTGCCCACGACCTGAGCAAAGACGTCAGAGGTCAAACCGCGGAAGTGCTCGAGCAGATCGACGCGCTGCTGGAAGCCCATGGGAGTGACAAGACGCGGCTGCTGCAAGCGCTCATATGGGTCAAGGATATCCGCGACCGGGAAAGTGTAAACGAGGTCTGGCGAAATTGGTTGCCGGCCAATGCTGCACCGGCCCGCGCTTGCGTCGAAGCGAAATTGGCCGATGCGCGGATTCTGGTGGAGATCATGGTCACCGCGTGCAAGTAATGTTGGGCCTCTCCGATTCAAAGCGTCCATAGAATCTGCGGTTGTGCGCCGCGCACGGCACGCCCGATTAGGAGTTTTTTCCGCAACGGGCGCAGTTATCCACAGGGCCTTCCCGACAAGTTGAATCCTTTTCTCAGGCAACCCGGCATCTGGATGTTGCCTAGACTCGCGAGCTGCTGCTAGCGGCGACCTGTTCGTTTCGAACAAAACGTACCGGGAAACGACCAAATAAGGGGAAGGTTGGAATGCAGATTAAAAGTCGCTGCGGGAGGTTATTGCTTGTCGGTTCTGTCCTCGCGTTGAGCTTTCCTTACAGCCTACAGGCGAGTGAGACGCACCGGCATCACCGTCATACCAGCCATTCCGCCCATGTCTGGCGGGCATCATCGAAGACCAGGAATCTGCACGCCTCGCGAACGCGACATCATCTTTGGGTTTCGGCTGGTGTAAGATATGCCAGTGCCTATCGTCGGTTGCAGTGCGTGGCATACGCCCGCGGTGTCACGGGCATAGCGATCTCGGGAAATGCCGGTACGTGGTGGCATCAAGCAGGCGGCCTCTATCAGCGCGGCAAACGGCCGGAACCAGGAGCCGTTTTGGCGTTTGCGCCGAACGGCCGCATGCCGCTCGGCCACGTGGCTGTGGTTGCCGGAGTGATCAATCCCCGCGAAATCGTGGTCGATCACGCTAATTGGGGCAACGGCGGGCGGGTAAGCCGGAATGTGCCTGTGGTCGATATCTCCGACAACAATGATTGGTCCGCGGTACGAGTGGCCCTCGGCCAGAGGGGAAATTTTGGCAGCATCTATCCTACTTTTGGTTTCATCTATAACAGGCCAGACCACGGGATGATGGTCGCTGCGGGGCCGGTCACGCCAGTTCCGCAGCTTGAGCGTGCGCCCGCCGATTTGCGGGCAGCACGTTCTGCCTATGCCGGCCGGGTGGACCAATCCTATGTTGAGGTGGCACAAGCGCCATCACACCTCCAGCGCCTCCGGCCAGAATCTCCGAATGGGGGCTAGCAGTCTGCTGAAAATGGAGCCAGGGCTCTGCCCTGGACCCGTCATGCGGGGAGCATGCTGTTCGCATGACGGGGCCGAAAGGCCCCAGACCCCATCCACTAAGTGGTTGGATTGCAAAGGCTCGGCCTTTGCTGAGGTCCAAGGGCAAAGCCCGTGGCCTTCTTTCGTGCGTTACGAACGACCGACTTCAGCGTTTTTCCGCAGACTGCGGGATGACTTTTGGTCAAGTCATGCCGCTCTAGGATTTTTGGCTTTGAGAGCGCGATTCAGGCTTTCCGACGATTCCGCCTCAAGCCATCGCGCTCTAGAGCGGGATGACCTCACGTCAAGCCATCGCGCTCCAGCAATGGGTTTAGAGCGCGATTCAGTCTTTTCGAGGACCGAGTTCCCAACCCGGGTCCCGTTTGGGTGCAAAATGGGACCCGGTGCTGGCGAATTGTGGATCGCGCTCAAGCGAGCGCCAGAGATTACTGCCCAAGGTCACCCGTAGGCTCCATCGTCGGCCCGGCTCCGCGATCAACTGGGGTACCAGAGCTGCGCACGCATTCAGTTACTAGTTGGTCGCGGCCGTACCGTTCTGGCAGGCCGCGGGCGGTATTCCCGCTTACGTAGTCGCCGGAAAACGGCGAGTAACGCTGGTCGGTGTCGATATAGACCGCGCCACGATTGCGTTGTTCGAAAATCTGATCCGCCCGTTGGCGGCAGGCACCCAGTGCCTGCTGTTGCGCCCGGACCTCCGGGGTGGGGGGCGGCGCAGGTGTGCAAGCAGATGCAATGGCCAGAGCGATTGGCGCGAAGCAGAAGAGGTATCGGGCAGGACTCATAACCCAACTCCTGAGATGCAGGAGACCAAAGTCGGGGCGGTCGCCGTTTCTGGCACCAGCTGAGCACGCAGTTTTGTCTCGTCAAACCGACCCTGGCTGTCCAGTGGCACATGCGCGGCCGCCCCCAACAGAGCCGGGTCTAGCTCCGCCCCATCTGACGCGAGGCGATATAGTTTTTCGGTCCAGTTCGCGCGGGCTAAGAGGTCAATCAGCGCGAGTAGGCGAAGGCATAGTGAAAGACCATAGGCGGTGTGCAGACCCCGGCTCTGGTCCACCGCTTCCGCCCAGCAGCATGCATCGGGATCGGCCAGGGCGAAATCCACATGCGAGCCATCCGGGCGAAGGAACCGAAACAGGCGAGCAACACCCCAATGGTTCCGCAAGGCCGCTTGATGTGCGCCTCCCCAGGCGAGCTCTAGGTCCCGTTTGCTGACCGGCGGGAGTGCCTCCGGTGGGACCCGCACGAGGTATGTCACCCTGCCATCGGGTGTGGGGCGCATCCGGACAGTTGCATCGGTCTTATCCATCGTGTCGCTAGAATGCCCCGGGCCGGCAGGTTCGGCCAGCCTTCTTCTCGTTTGGCTGCTGTGCGTTCGTCTTTATCGCGGATAGGGTGCGGTTCGGCTGGCTTCACAGGGTGACGCGGGTTGGCTCCAAAAGGCTTGTTCATCGCGGTAGAGGGGGGCGACGGAACTGGTAAAACAGGGGCGGTAGGGTTCCTCGCGAGATCCCTGAGCGCAAAGGGGGCGGAGGTTGTCGCAACCCGCGAGCCGGGCGGCACCGAAGAGGGTCTCGCGCTTCGAAAGCTCCTGGTTTCGAAGACATCTCTAAATTGGGAGCCGATGTCGGAACTGCTTCTGATCACCGCGGCCCGCGTGCAGCATGTCAGGGCTACCATTGGTCCGGCCCTGGCCTCGGGAAAGGTAGTCGTCTGCGACCGGTTCGTGGGTTCGACGCTCGCCTATCAAGGCGCGGGGCGAGGCATTCCCGAAGCGACCATTTGCGCCCTGCACGAAATGGCCGTTGGGGATATTTGGCCTGATCTTACCATCGTCATCGATGCCGACCCTGCACTGGCGATCGAGCGAAGCCGCAAGCGGCTACAAGCCGCCTCCCTGCAGGAGAACCGATTCGAGGAGCTTGATCTCGCCTTCCACGCCCGAGTGCGTCAGGGGTTTCGCGAGCAAGCAATGCGCAAGCCTGGGTACGTGCTGATTGATGGTGACCGGCGCGAGCTTGTGGTGCAGCAGGACGTGCTACATGCCGCAACAACCGCGGTAGAGCGCTGGGAGCTGAAGCGCGATCCCTTGAAGCGGAGTCCCCGGCAAGCGTGAATGGCGCCCTCAAAAGTCCGAGAGAAACATGGCTAGCGAATGAAGCCTGCTCCTGGACCCATTTCGATTAAGCGGCGACTGACGGGTTTAGTAGCCCAGATACCTTGACCACAATGCGTCCCGAGCCAGATTCGGTGTCATGCGAAATTTCTCCGACCTGAACGAGAAGGAGATACTCGCCCTTGCAATCGGCAGCGAGGAAGAGGACGGTCGGATCTATGCCGACTTTGCGGACGGCCTGCGGGAGCAATATCCCGATACCGCCCGCATCTTCTCGGATATGGCGGCAGAGGAAAGCGAGCACCGCCGCCGGCTGATCGATTTGTTCGTCGAGAAATTCGGCCCCCACATTCCGCTCATCCGGCGCCAGGACGTGCGGGGATTCGTTCAGCGGAGGCCGATCTGGCAAGTCCGGCCGCTGGGGCTTGAAGCGGTTCGCCGCCATGCGCGGCAGATGGAAGCCGATGCTGCCCGATTCTATCAGGAGGCGGCAAGCCGCACGAGTGACGCCCAGATCCGAAAACTTTTGGGTGATCTCGCCGCGGCCGAAGTGGAGCATGAGCAAACGGCGGGCGAGATTGAGGAGCGGCATCTCGGGGGCGGCAAGCGCGAAGCAGAGAACGATAGCGCCCAGCGTCGCTTTGTGCTCCAGGTTGTGCAACCGGGGCTCGTTGGGCTTATGGATGGATCGGTTTCCACCCTAGCGCCCGTGTTCGCGGCTGCATTCGCCACCCGGAGCTCATGGGCCGCGTTCGTGGTGGGCCTGGCGGCCTCGGTGGGCGCCGGCATCTCCATGGGATTTGCCGAAGCGCTAGCCGATGATGGCAAGCTTTCTGGCCGGGGGTCGCCCTGGCTTCGCGGCCTGATCTGTGGGCTGATGACGACGCTCGGAGGTATCGGCCACACGCTACCGTTCCTGATCCCGGATTTCTGGACGGCGATAGCCGTGGCTGCGGCGGTCGTGGTTGTTGAGCTCGCGGCGATTTCCTACATCCGCTGGCGCTATATGGAATCGCCGCCGCTCACAGCAACGGTTCAGGTTGCCTTCGGTGGTGCGCTCGTCTTTGCCGCCGGCATTCTGATCGGGAGCAGTTGACGCGTTTCTTGCGTCACGCGCACTAGTCTGGTAAACATCGCTCCTTGGTTGTATAGCGGGTCTTGCTGCTTGGCCTCCCACGCGCGGAAATCCTCACACGCCATCGCCCGGGCCCGAACCTTCGCCTTCGCGGGCATCGAGGCCGTACCGGTCGAGGTACAGGTGCAGATCTCGCCGGGTCTGCCGACCTTCCTTGTTGTAGGCTTGCCCGATAAGGCGGTCGGCGAGGCTCGGGAGCGTGTTCGCGCCGCCCTGTCCTCTATGGGACTCGCCTTGCCACCGAAGCGGGTGCTGATCAATTTGGCACCGGCGGACCTTCTGAAGGAAGGCAGCCATTTCGACCTACCGATTGCGCTCGGCGTCCTGGCCGCAATGGATATCCTGCCGCGGGATGAGTTATGGGGGTACGCGGCGCTGGGGGAACTTTCCCTTGACGGATCACTCAACCCAGTTGCTGGGGTCCTTCCCGCCGCTATCGGTGCCTCGTCCCTCGATCTCGGCCTGATCTGCCCGGCCAGCCAAGGCGGCGAAGCAGCCTGGGCGGGACGGATCGAAGTCTTGGCGCCCGGGGATTTGCTCTCCCTGATCAACCACTTCCGCGGTGACCAGGTGCTTACCCCGCCCGAACCAGCGGGCATCGCCGCGGCTCCGCCCGGCCCGGATCTGGCTGACGTGAAAGGCATGGAAACCGCCAAGCGCGGGATCGAGATCGCGGCCGCCGGGGGGCACAACATGCTTCTGATCGGTCCGCCTGGTGCAGGGAAGTCGATGCTTGCCTCCCGGCTTTCCGGCTTGTTACCCGATCTCACTCCCAAGCAAGCGCTTGAAGTAAGCACGATCCATAGCGTCGCTGGGCAGCTCGAAGGGGGGCGGCTGGTCATGCGACCGCCCTACCGTGAGCCGCACAACTCGGCGAGCCAAGCGGCGCTGACTGGCGGAGGCCAGCGCGCGAAACCCGGCGAGGTGAGTTTGGCGCATCGCGGGGTCTTGTTCCTGGATGAGCTGCCGGAGTTTCCCAAACAAGCGCTGGAAGCGTTGCGGCAGCCCATGGAGGCGGGACGGACGACCGTCGCGCGAGCGCAAGCACACATAACCTACCCTGCCCGATTCCAACTGATTGCGGCCATGAATCCCTGCCGCTGCGGTTATCTCGGCGACGCAGCGCGGGAATGCGGCCGGGCGCCCCGGTGCGGGGAAGATTACCAGAACCGGATCAGCGGCCCGGTGCTCGACCGTATCGACCTAGCCGTAGAGGTGCAGCCCGCCTCTGCGGCCGAACTGGCGCGGGCTCCGCAGGGCGAGCCGAGCGCTGTGGTGGCGGGCCGCGTCGCCCGGGCCCGGGCCGCCCAGTTCGCGCGGTATGGCGAGGATGGCCCGGCCAGCAATGCCGAGGCGGATAGCCGGGATGTGGCGCTGGACCCGGAGGCGCATCGGTTGGCGGAACAGGCAATGGACCGGCTGCGGCTTTCCCCACGGGGATATACTCGGCTGGTTCGCGTTTCGCGTACCATCGCAGACCTGGCAGGGGTTGCTGCCGTGCGCCGTCAAGATGTCGCGGAGGCGCTGGCCTTTCGGCACCGCATGCCGGGGCGGAAAGTGTGAGGCCGCTGAAAGGGGCTATCGGGACGGGACAAGGAAATGTTAAGCGCTAGTCTCTAGACCGCCGCGTTTTCTCCGCGTTGGCGGGTTCATGGTGTTCCTTTCTCCGAGCACCCTCGCGCAGGGTGCGCGACCCCACCGGCCTCGACGAAGGACCCCTCGCATTCTTGAGGCATACAAAAAGCTTTTACTTCGCCCTCGAACGTGGCTGCAGGTGCTTGTCGCCCTCCTGGTCATCGCGGCAGCCGTTCGGGTTTGGGAGATCTTTCCCGTTAATGATTACGTGCGCGGCTTTTCCGGATGGGCAGAAGCGCAAGGCACCCTGGGTGCAGTGTTTTTCCTGGTCATCTACGTCGCCGGCGCGCTGCTAATGTTGCCTGAAGGACTGCTAACGATAGCAGCTGGGGTGGCGTACGGTTTTTTGGGCGCCGTACTGGTCTTCGTGGCAGCGCTGATCGGGGCAGTGGCGGCCTTCCTCATCGCACGGTATTTTGCGCGCGCGAGGGTACAAAGCTGGATCAGCAAGCGGCGACGCCTTGCAGCCATTCACCAAGCGGTCGCAGACGAGGGCTGGCCTATTGTGTTATTGTGCCGGTTTAGTCCGCTGCTGCCTTTTGTCGTTCAAAACTACCTTTTCGGCGTTACGGAGATTCGTTTTATTCCGTATCTTGGGGCGACTGCGGTCGGGATCATTCCCGGGCTGGCGCTTTATGTCTATCTCGGCACACTTGGGCGGGCTGCACTCGAAGGGGATGATCCTGGGGGCGGGTTGCAATGGATCTTCTTCGGCATCGGGTTAGCCGCCACGGCGTTGGTTGCGTGGCTGCTCGCTCACAAAGCAAAGGCGCGGCTGCAAGGGTCCGAGGCCGCTATTTTGGTTAGAGCCGATGAGGATGGGTGAATGACGAAGCGGCGGATCGTCGATCTTTCCGTGCCTATGCAGAACGGCATTCCCTCCGACCCGCCCCAGAGTTTGGTGCAGATCGCCTATACGGATCACGACCAATCAGCAGCGTTCGTAGCCGGGCTATTCTCCGGGCTCACACCAGACCAGTTGCCCGAAGGCAAGGGCTGGGCGGTTGAGACCGTTCGGCTGAGCACGCATACCGGCACCCATCTCGACGCCCCGTGGCACTATCATCCCACAATGAACCAAGGGGAGCGAGCGATCACGATCGATGAAGTACCTTTGGAATGGTGCTACGGCCCTGGGGTCAAACTCGACTTTCGCCATTTTGAAGATGGCTATGTGGCCACGGCTCCCGATGTCGAATCAGAGCTCGCACGGATCGGACACGCGCTGCAGCCCGGCGACATCGTTGTGGTGAACACAAGCGCCGGCCGCAGATACGGCCAGGCCGACTATATGGATAGCGGATGTGGGATGGGACGCGAGGCCACGCTTTACCTGACCAGCCGGGGTGTGAGGGTAACGGGCACCGATGGCTGGAGCTGGGATGCGCCCTTCGTGCACACCGCCCGGCGCTTCGCCCAAAGCCGCGACCCGTCAATCATCTGGGAGGGGCATAAGGCGGGGCGCGAAATCGGCTACTGCCACATCGAAAAGCTGCACAATCTCGAAGCGCTGCCGCCAACTGGGTTCGCCATCGCCTGCTTTCCGGTGAAGATCCACAAGGGATCGGCGGGTTGGACGCGGGCCGTGGCGATTATCGAGGAATAAGTTCTCGCAAGTTACAAGTTACTCGTCCGTGTGGATTCGCCGACTTGCGCTGGCAGCGGTGATGCCGTTCAGCCAAGGCAACCAAGCCGTTTGGACCATCGCCATCCAGAACGAAAGCGGGTTTGCGGTCGCTAGCAAACGGTTGAATGCCGCGAACGACGGCGCCGCCCGGAACGCGATGAAGATCTGCTCCTCGTTTGGCTGATGGCGATGGCGCACTTCCACATCGAGGTTGGGCAGACGAGCGAACGCCCTTGTCTCCTCAAATTCAGTTGGTCTCATCTGCACCACCTTTGACCCTTACCCGATGTTACCGCCAGAGCCGCCTAAGCGGCCCTTCAACACCGCCCACCGGATCTGCATCAGGAATGGGAACCTGAGCGATGTTCTGCCGCACCCGGTCGTAATCGGCTGGATTGCCGCGACAGGTGTCATACTCCGATCCGCCTGGATACGCGCCCACGACCAGCAAATCCCCGGAATCGCCTTGGTTGCAGTGGGCCACACCAGCCGGGATCACAACCACATCCCCAGCCCTTAGGGTCAACACCTTACCGGCCGGACCGCCAAGCGCGACCTGTACCTCGCCCCGCGCCACGCCCAGCACCTCGTGCGCGATAGTATGGAAATGATGATAGTCGTAGATGCCGTCCCGCCAGGAATTGCCCCAACGATTGCGGGCAAACACCTGCTCGATCGCCCCGGCGTCGGCCGGCAGTGCGCCGCGGTAGAGAATTAGCGGGAGGCGTGAGTTGGGAAAGGTACCATCATCTTGGAACGTGTAGGTCTGGGGCGTCATAATCGGAGATAACGCAGGAAGTTCGCGAAAGATCGCCAACCCAACCGCTGAGCCACAACTGAGGCGCAACCGCCTCACTCAACCACACGGCGGACCGGGTATACCATCTGCGACATCGCAGCGGCGAACACACCGCCAATTCTGGTGCCCATTCCAGACGCAGCTCTTTCAAAAGTCCAGCGCCGTAGGTTTACAGCTCGTCCACCCGTTCTACGCCCGGTGCGAGCTTGATATCCTCGGCCAGGCGAGGATTGACGTTGAACCCGCCTGGTAAGCCAATCTCAACTGTCTGGGCAGGACCCACCCGCGGTACGAGCACAACGCGCCCTTTTCCTCGCCCTCCGCGATCCAACAGGGTGCGAATGTGCGCGACCGCCTCGGTGCGTTCGAGCCAGATTTTGATGCCCGCCCCCACACTGGCGGCCGCGGCGTCGAGCGCATTCACATCCAGCGCTGTAAGCCGGAGCGCCTCACCGTCCTGCTTGATTTCGGCGGTAACCAGTATCGCCGAGCCAGGCGCCAGGATATCGCGTGCCTTGGCAAGGACCTCGCTGAAGACGGTAATCTCGAATGATCCCCTGGCGTCTGATAATCGCACCCAGGCCATACGGCTCCCGGTTCGGGTGATCCGGTTCTTCTCGCCGAGAACGATCCCAGCGAGCTTGATCCGCGTGGTCCCGGCCCGCGCGCGCGGCTCGATTTCGTTCGACCCAGCCACCCCGAGCCGCCGGAGCGCTTGTGCATAGGCATCGAGTGGGTGCGCCGTCAGATGGAACCCAATGGCCTCAGCCTCAAACCCCAGCCGTTCTATCGAAGGCCAGTCCGGCATGTCAGGCAACAACAGAGGGGCTGGATCGGTTCTATCGCCAAACAATCCGATTTGCCCGCACTCCTTTTCGGCAGCCTCCGCTTGCGCCCGGCGTAAGATTGTCTCGGCGCCCGCGAAAAGCCGGGCGCGGTTGGCATCGAGAGGATCGAATGCCCCGGCGCGGATAAGATTCTCAAGCTGCATGCGGTTGAGCTGACGCGGGTCAACCCGGGCTGCGAAATCGGCGAGGGTTGCAAACGGGCTCGTTCCGCGCGCGGCCACTAATCCTTCCATTGCGGAAACGCCCACTTTCTTCACGGCCGCCAAAGCATAGCGTATTGCCAGATTACCATGGGGCTGCCGCTCCAACACGAAATCAGCGCCGGAATGATTGATATCCGGCGGAAGCACCCGGATTCCCATGTGCTCCGCTTCTTGCTTGAGCGCCGCAAGCCTATCGGTGTTGCTGATCGCGAGACTCATGCACGCCGCCATGAAGGCCACGGGATGATTGGCCTTCATCCAAGCGGTTTGATACGCCACCAGCGCATAGGCAGCCGCATGCGATTTGTTGAAGCCGTAGTCAGCAAATTTGGCCATAAGCTCGAAGACCTCAATGGCCTTCGGCTCCGGAATGCCGCGCGCTGTTGCACCTTCCACGAAGATGCGGCGTTGTGCTTCCATCTCCGTACGAATCTTTTTGCCCATCGCCCGGCGCAGTACATCAGCAGCGCCCAGGCTGTACCCGGCCATTCGTTGCGCGATCTGCATCACCTGCTCCTGGTAGACCATGATCCCGTAGGTCTCTTCCAGGATGTCGCGAATATCTGGATGGGGCGCTTCCCAAGCTTCGCCATGTTTGCGGCGGCAGTAATCTGGAATATTCGCCATTGGTCCCGGCCGGTAAAGCGCAACCGCGGCGATGAGATCCTCAAACCGGTCCGGGCGCATTTGCCGCAATACATCGCGCATGCCCGCCCCTTCGAACTGGAACACTCCCCCGGCATCACCCCGGCCGAGCATGGCGAAAGTTGCCGGGTCGTCCAGCGGCAGCCGATCGAGATCGACCTCCAGGCCGAGATCATGCAGCAGGTTGGCCGCACGCTGTAGGATGGTTAGCGTGGTAAGCCCCAGGAAATCGAACTTAACGAGGCCCGCTTGCTCGACATTTTTCATCGAATACTGCGTGACCAGCAGATCGGAGCGGGGATCACGGTAGAGTGGAATGAGCTCGATCAGCGGCCGATCCCCGATCACCACCCCCGCAGCATGGGTGCTGGCATGGCGATAGAGGCCCTCAAGCTGCAACGCGATCTCCAGCAACCGGCCAATCGCTTCGTCTCCATCGCGAAGTTGCTGTAGACGCGGCTCGGCTTCGATGGCCTGCGGCAACGTCGTAGGCCTCGCCGGATTATTCGGGATAAGTTCCGCAACCTTATTGACTTGACCATACGGCAGGCCGAGCACCCGGCCCACATCGCGCACCGCCGCGCGGGCCTGCAACTTACCAAACGTAATTATCTGGGCGACCCGGTCAAAACCATACTCACGGCGCACATAGTCGATCACTTCGTCACGGCGGTCCTGGCAGAAATCGATGTCAAAATCCGGCATCGATATGCGTTCAGGGTTGAGGAACCGCTCAAACAGAAGATCGAAGCGAATGGGGTCGAGATCGGTAATGGTCAGGGCCCAAGCCACAACCGAACCTGCCCCGGACCCGCGGCCCGGGCCAACTGGGATGCCTTGCGACCTCGCCCATTGGATGAAGTCAGCAACGATTAGAAAATATCCCGCAAACCCCATGCGGGAAATCACGGAAAGCTCGTAATCGAGCCGCCCGCGGTAGCGAGCGCGGGTAGCAGCGTCGGCTTGCATCGCCTCCATCCGGCGCTCCAGGCCCTCGAGCGCCATGGCGCGAACTGTCTCCTCCTCAGAGGCGCCAGGTCGCACCTTAGGACAGACGGGCAGCAAGGGCTTGCGCGGCTCGGCCATCACCGCACAGCGCTGGGCGATGGCTACGGCGTTCTCGCAAGCTTCCGGCAGATCGGCGAACAACGCGCGCATCTCGCCGGCTGGCTTGAACCAATGCTCGGGCGTCACCCGGCGGCGATCTTGTTC
>JAFAHH010000101.1 GCA_019237355.1 Acetobacteraceae bacterium
ACTCGCTGCATATGCGGCCACATTAAACCCCTAGAGCGGGATGACCTTAGTTGAGGTCACCCCGCTCTAGTAACTTTGGTTTTCAGAGCGCGATTCAGGCTTGCCGACGATTCCGCCTCAAGCCATCGCGCTCTAGCAGGCTGCGGAAAAGCGTTGAAGTCGGTCGTTCGTGAAGCAACGAAAGAAGGCCAGGGGCTTTGCCCCTGGACCCCAGCAAAGGCAGAGCCTTGGCAATCCAATCACTTAAGTGGATGGGGTCTGGGGCCTTTCGGCCCCGTCATGCGAACAGCATGCTCCCCGCATGACGGGTCCAGGGCAGAGCCCTGGCCTTCCTTTTCCAGGAGCGCGTGACCGCCTTCCCATCGCGCCCGCGCGATGGGTCCCGAAGATGCTAGTAGGATCAAAGACTTAGACCAGTTTCGGGCTGCACAGCCAGTCTGAAACTGGTCTAAGTGCTTATGCCCGGACCATCATATAGGAATGGCCTCCGGAGGTTCCCGTCGTGACGGAAAAGCTGCTTTCGTCGGCAGCCGAGATCCCCGCAAAAGTGACCGAGCTGTTGTAGTTCCCCGTGCCATTCAGATCGATGTGCATAGTGGCGCCCGTAAAACCAGGGGCGCCCTGTCCGTCTTGTACCACTACCCGTGACGTGCCAGGTTGATAACCCCAGATCGTGAGCATATCGCCCGAATGGAAATTCTTGATCGTGCTCCAGGTATCGGTCTGCCCACCGGGATTGATAAAGAAAGTATCGGAACCGGAGCCTCCCGTCATCAAATTCGATCCGCTACCGCCATCGACCACGTTATTGCCAGATGTGACTGTTAGCGCATCGTCCCCGGAACCCGTTACCAAGAACACCGATGGTGTTTTGGCCCATACTGCAACATTATCGGTGCCGAGATAGAAAAACTGGGATTGCAGGTCCGTATCCGGCCCCGAGTAGGGCTGGGCGGTCTGCACTGAACTCTGCCCCGTCGTGACATCCGTCATCAGCACGGTTCCTTCCTGGGGCTGAGCCGCTGGCTGGGGCTGAGCCACTGGCTGCGGCTGAGCCTCTGGCTGGGGCTGACCCGCGGGCTGGGCGGAAGCGGAAACGGGCGGGTAGAGCGCATCAATCCCGGCAATATCCGATTGATCCAGAGTCTGATTGGAGGCCGTCGCCACGGGATACATCACGGCGCTGCTATCCGTGGAATGCCCGAGCCCGACGGCGTGCCCGATTTCGTGCAGGGCGACCTGGTAGAGCGTCGATTGATAGCCCTGATAGACAAAGCCACCCGATCCATTGGCGATGAGAGGCGACTCAGCCGGGTCTTCAAGTTGAATGGTGACATCTGGGCTGAAATCGTTGGTCGTAGGATCGTAACGATAGCTGGTTTGCCCAATTTCGCCGCTGGTCGCGCTAGTTCTTAAGCTGCCGAACCCAACCCGGATATCGGCTGATTGCGATGGGTTCGGCGAGTCCGGAACTTGCACGAAATGTAAGCCGGACACCGACTGCCAGGAATTGAAGGCCTGCTGGACCACCGAGGCGTAAGCCGGCGTCATCGCGCCGATGTCGAACGTCCGTGACCCATCCTGTGGGTAATTGTAGGAGGCAAGGCTCCAGGTAACCGTGTCGGAGGGCCAAGCCTGGCCCTCTAGGCTGTAGTTAGACATAATCTCATCTCGCTCAGGTTACGCCAATCTCGCGTGAAGCAACAGATCAACAAAAAACCAACAAAGGTTGGGCGCACTAGAAAATCTAACCAGCCAACCTTAGCGCGGGTTGTATAACCGCCCCGGTGAGCCGACGCCACCTTCAAACCGAAGGCGGCGTGACGCCGAGGCTTTTCGCTGTTTCAACCAGCGCTGCCCAAGTTTCCGGCTGCAGCGGGATGCCCCGAGCCAGCCGTTCGGCGCGGTTACGCGCCTCGGGCTCGCCCGGCAGTAACACCTCGCCTTCCGCTTCCGCCGGGCGCGAGGCCTTCACGTAGGCTGCATAGTCCCGCACCGACTTCTCGAATTCTTTCGCCCCGAAACTCCCCGGCTGCAGGTATATCGAAAGCATGCCATTGGCGATCCGGCTGCGCTTACCGCCCTCTACAGGGCCGGACGTGCCGCCGCCGGTCAGGCATCCGGCTAGGATCTCGCACATGAAGGCGAGGCCAGATCCCTTATGCTCCCCGAATGCCCGCAACGCACCCGCGCCCTGGGCCGAATCCCGCACATGGGTGCCCTCGATTGGGCCATAGAGCGTCCGGGGATCACTGCTGAGGGTACCGTCGGGCTCGATCAAGGCGCCATGTGGCACCGGCTTGCCCCCATTGGAGGCGACCAAGACCTTCCCTTCGGCGACCAACGACGTGGCGAAATCGAGAATTATCGGCCCCTCTGCCAGCGGGACGCCGATACAAATCGGGTTGGTGGAGAAACGCCGGTTCACCCCGCCGAACGGGGCCACCAGCTCACCTCCGGCGACGTTTACGAAATGGATGGAGATGAGCCCGGAACCGGCGGCCTGTTCCGCCCAGTCGCCGATCCGCCCAGCATGGCCCGAATTGCGCAAGCCGATGACGGAAATCCCGTGCTGCTGGGCCTTGGCAATGCCGAGATCGACGGCAAGCTCACCGATCCGCTGACCAAACCCGAAATTGCCATCGACGATGGCATGCGTCGGCGTCTCATGCACAATCGTAAGCGTCTGGCCGGCGCGCACGAACCCTTGCTGCAGCCAAAAGATGTAGCGCGGCGTTCGGATGACGCCGTGGCTATCGTGTCCCGCTAGATTTGCCGAAAGCAGGTGCCGCGCAATGCACTCGGCTTCATCCCGTTGGCATCCCGCCGCATTGAAGATTTGCGCAATGAAGGGTTCCAGCGTGGCTGCGGGAACGGCGATCACATCCGGGCTGTCCATCAGACCACGAGCCCCGTATCGGGATCTATCAGGTGCATATGGTTCATATCGGCCGCGAGCGGCAGTCTTTGGCCGGGTTCGGCATGGGTGGCCGGATCGACACGGGCGACGATCGGTTCCCCTTCAATGAAAAAGTGGACCAAGGTTTCCATCCCCATCGGTTCGACGACATCCACGGGAGCCTCCAGCCGGCCAACACCTGGTCTGGCCGGATCGTGGTATTCGGTGACGTGCTCGGGACGAAGCCCGAGAAGCATCTTACGGTTCTGAAACCGTACGTAGCGGGCGCTGCGGTCCTCGGGGATAGGAAGCGTGGTTCCATCGCCTAATTGTAGGGAGAAATGACCGTCGGTGCGCATCATTTGGCACGGCAGGAAATTCATCGCCGGGCTGCCGATGAACCCGGCCACGAAGCGGCTTGCGGGCCGGTGGTAGAGCTCTTGCGGCGGCCCGGCTTGCTCGATCATGCCGGCATTCATGACCACCACCCGATCAGCAAGGGTCATTGCCTCGACCTGATCGTGCGTCACGTAAACGGTGGTGGTCTTCACCGTCTGATGCACTTTCTTGATTTCTGTTCGCATTTGGACGCGAAGCTTGGCGTCGAGGTTCGACAGCGGCTCATCGAATAGGAACACTCTCGGGTGGCGAACGATGGCCCGGCCCATTGCCACGCGCTGGCGCTGGCCGCCCGACAAGGCTTTCGGCTTGCGGTCGAGCAGCCCGCCAAGACCGAGAATGCGCGCCGCCTCGTCCACGCGCTGCTTGATTTCGCCCTTCGGGCGCTTTCGCAATTTGAGCCCGAAGGCCATGTTGTCGAACACGCTCATGTGCGGATACAGCGCATAATTCTGGAACACCATAGCGATGTCGCGGTCCCGTGGCGGGACATCGTTGACCAGGTCACCGCCAATCCAGATCTCGCCTTCGCTGATCTCCTCGAGGCCAGCGATCATGCGCAAGGTGGTAGATTTGCCGCAGCCGGACGGGCCGACGAGCACCACGAATTCCTGATCGGCAATCTCGAGGTTGACGCCTTTCACGACACGGGCGCCGCCTTCGTATTCCTTTACGACATCGCGTATAGAGACTTGCGCCATTCTAAACTCCTTTGATGATGGGTGCGCGCGGTGCGGGCTACGCCCTCGAGCTCGCGCTGCGCCCCGTCGATTGCTTGCCGAATCGTTTGGCTAGGTGGGCTGGGCGGCATGACGAGCTATCCCTTCGTGGCTCCCGCGGTTAGGCCGGCAATGTAATAATCCATCAGGAAAGCATAGATGATCACCGGCGGCGCTGCAGCGAGCAGGGAGCCGGCCATGATCTTCCCCCACTGAAATACGTCTCCGCGGATCAGTTCGCTGACGATGCCGACCGTGAGCACCATTTGATCGGAGCTGAACAGATAGGCCATCGGGTAGAGGAATGTGCCCCAGCTTATGGTGAATGCGAAGATCGTCGCGGCGATGATTCCAGGCATGGCTACGGGAATGAAAATTCTGAAAAGGATCTGCAAATATCCAGCGCCGTCGATCAGCGCCGCCTCGTCCAGCTCCCTCGGGATCGAGGCGAAATAGCCGATCATGATCCAGGTGCAGAATGGAACCGCCAAGGTCGGGTAGAGCAACACCAGGCTCCAGGTGTTGTTCGTCAAGCCAAGAGCCCCGATAATCTGGAACAGGGGTATGAATAGCAGACTATCAGGGACCAGGTAGGTCAGGAACACTCCGGTTGCGAGTACCTGGCTGCCCCAGAACTTCATCCGGGCGAGGCTGAATGCCGCCAA
>JAFAHH010000109.1 GCA_019237355.1 Acetobacteraceae bacterium
GGCTGGATCGGAGGCCAGCATGAATGGCCGCACCTTATTCCTCGGACTTGCGCACGCGCGTGGTGGCCGCCGCCGCTGGCGGACAGACCTGCCGGCAGATCGCCAGAGTGTTCTCGATGGCGGTGGAGCGTCGCCCAGCCTACAATCGCTCCGTTGCGTCTATTCCAGCCTACAATCGCTCCGTTGCGTCTATTATCGCCGTGCCTATCTTGGGCTAAACGGGAAGCGCAAAAGAGTTGGACGTCTCGTTGCCAAGGCGACAGAGAGGCGTCGCCGTTTCCCGGTACTGAGCCGCCGTTGAACGAATGCAACACTCAAGGTGGGGGGCATGGCTGAGCTCGCTTTTACACCGGCGGCAAAGCTGGCGGACATGATCCGGCGGCGGGTGGTTTCTCCTGTCGAGGTCGTGCGCGATGCGCTGGAGCGAATCGAGCGGAGCGAGCCGGCGCTGAACGCGTTCATTACTGTGGCCGCGGACCGGGCACTGGATGCCGCGCGAGTGGCGGAGACGGCTGTGATGCGCGGCGCAACGCTCGGTCCGCTGCATGGTGTACCCGTCGCTGTCAAGGATCTTATCCCGACGGCGGGGATTCGCACCACCTGGGGTTCGCTGATCTTCAAGGACCATGTGCCGGATGCGGACGCCGTCGTCGTGACGCGCCTGAAGCAGGCAGGCGCTATCCTTGTGGGCAAGACGACCACGCCGGAGTTTGGGCAGCAATGCCTCACGCAGGCGCCGCTGTTTGGCCGGACGCGCAACGCCTGGCGCGCCGATCGCAGCGCGGGAGGCTCCAGCGGTGGCTCGGCCGTCGCTGTCGCTGCCGGACTTGTGCCGATAGCGGTAGCCACGGACGGCGGCGGCTCGACGCGAATCCCAGCCGCTTGCAACGGCGTTGCCGGGTTCAAGCAAGGGCTGGGCGTGGTACCGCACGAATACGCGCAGGATGGGTTTGGCGATATCTCGCACATTACCCCGATGACACGCGCCGTGCTGGACACGGCGTTGATGCTTGAGGTGATGGCCGGAAGTGATCGTCGTGACCCGCTCACCACAGCGCGCGAGAAGCCGGATTTCATGGCCGCGGTGAGAACGGAAGGTGATCTGACCGGGTTGCGCATCGGCTGGCGGCCACGGCTTGGGAATACCGCGGTCGCGGGCGAGGTGCTGGCTGCATGTGAGGCGGCACTAAAGGCGCTTGACGGGTTGGGTGCCGAAATCGCCGAGCTAAGCACGCCGTTCGATAATCCCGAACGGGTTTGGTTCGTGGTCAACGGCGCCTATCGGATGGCACAGTTCGGGCATTATCTGAAAGATCACCGCGCGATCATGTGCCCGGCCTTTGTACGGCAAATGGACCGGATTACGAGCTGTTCGGCAGCTGAACTCTACGATGCCATTTTCCAACGCACGCAATTGTATCGTCAGGTGCAATCCTGGTTCGATGCTTTCGACATAGTCGCTATGCCAACACTCTCCCGCTCGGCGGTGCCGATCGATCAGGACTTTTTCGGACCGATTGAGATCGACGGCCAATTGGTCGAGAACATCCGTGCTGCCTGGTATCCTTATACGATGCCGTTCAACCTAACCGGTAATCCGGCGGTAAGTTTGCCAGCCGGACTCGACAGCGCCGGCATGCCCCTCGCGATTCAACTGGTGGCACCGCCTGGAGAGGATGGCGCGTTATTGCGCGCTGCAGCCGCCCTGGAGCGTGCGCGCCCGTGGGCGGACAAGCGGCCGCCGGATGTTTGACGGCCGATCCGTTGAATGCTTCGCTGTGCTCTCACCGGGCCAGTCCGGGAAAACACGGACGGTCATATGCGGTAGAGACCGCTTGTGGATCGCGGGGCCCAAGCCTATTCTAGATCTCCATTATTGTGCGATAATAAGCAGGCATCGCCATAGCTGTAAAAACGGTATCCGGCAGCGATCGCATGTGCATAAGCGGCGCGCATTGTTTTAGTTCCAGAAAAGGCACAAACCAGCATGAACAATGTCGATCTGGGCAAGTGAAAATTGGTGAGCATTAGATCCGCAGCGCGAAACCGGAATCCAGGCAAGATGAACAAGTCCGTAGTGCCCGCGAAAGGCAGGATCGAGCCATCTGGCGCGGCCGCTGATTCGAGCAGGCGCAGGGTAGTTGTCCCGACTGCAACGATACGGCCACCGTTCGCACGCGCGGCGTTGATGGCGGCCGCGGCATCGCTCGTGATCTGCCCACGCTCGGCATGCATGCGATGCTGAGCTGGATCATTATTGCGTACTGGTAGGAATGTGCCAGCTCCCACATGCAGCGTTATACTGACGATCCTGACTCCGTTCGTATTGAGCACCGAAAGCAGCTCTGGTGTAAAATGGAGCCCTGCCGTCGGTGCGGCGACTGCGCCTGGCTCACGAGCAAAAATAGTTTGGTAGTCGGCGGTATCTTCCGGCGACGGCCCGCCAGGGCGCCTGATATAAGGCGGGAGTGCAAGAGCGCCCGCTCGCGGTAGCGCCTCTGGGAAACTATCATTGAATGCCAGTGTAACCCCGCCATGCGCGTCGCGGGTCAGCACGGTTGCGGTTAGGTCGGCGGCGCCTTCGAAATGCAGCACGGCACCCGGCCGTAGCCGGCGGGCGTTGCGGGCCAGGGCGTGCCACACGCCATTGGGCATTGGCTGATCGAGCGTGATGCCAATCCGCGCCGCGCCGCAACTTGCTTGCAGTTGCGCAGGGATTACCCGTGTATCGTTAACAACCAGCACGTCGCCTTCGCACAAGAGAGAAGGCAGATCGCGAACATGACGATCGGATAGGCTTTGGCCAACTATCAAAAGCCGTGCCGAATCGCGCGGCCGGGCTGGGTGCTGCGCGATTCGGTAGGGTGGGAGATCAAAATCGAAATCGGATAAATTCACGCCGGACTATAGGAGGCAATCTCAATCAAATCGCCATCCGGATCCCGGCAGTAGACAGAACGCATCGGTCCCATCGCCCCTAGCCGTTCTACAGGACCTAGCTCAATCGGCACATCGCAGGCCTCGAGATGGGCAATTACGTCTCGAAGTGAGGCTTTGGTTACGAAGCATACATCAGCTGCACCATGGCTCGTTTCTTTGGCTGCGATCCAAGCCTGCTTGTCGGCAAAGGTCGGGCGTAAATTGATCTTCTGGTTGCCAAATTTCAGGGCAATGCGGTTGGTATCGCCGGGTCCCGGTGAGAAATCCTCGCGCGCCATGCCGAGAACGCGCTGAAACCAAGCAGCCGTTACCTCAGTTTCCGCACAGTTTAGAACAATGTGGTCAATCTGGTCGATGACGAGGGCCATAGGCCGGGGCCTTATTCCTTGGGCGGTGTTTTGCGGCGGAATGCATCGAGGCTGACGACCTGCGGGACCTTGTCGCTGGGCTCGCTCGTGGGCGGAAGCAGGCCCGCGGCTGTTGCACCCGGAGCTGGTTCAGGCAAGGCCTCGAAGCGAAGACCATATTGCACATGAGGATCGGCAAACCCGGTGATCGCGGCCAGAGGGATAGTCAAATTAGCCGGTACCCCGCCGAAGGAAAGGCCGACCGTCATTGCCCCGGCATCCATGTCCATCTGCAAGTCCCAGAACTGATGCTGCAGGACAATGGTCATTTCTCGCGGATACTGGGCGCGCAACCGGGACGGGATCACGACTCCCGGATAGTCAGTGCGGAAGCTGATATAGAAATGATGCTCCCCAGGGAGCCCCTTTTCCGAGACATAGGCGAGAGCCTGGGCCACGACCTGACGTAATGCCTCCTCGGTCCATTGCTCATAGGGCAGCAGGGATTCAGGTTTGGTATCGGTCATCGGGGCCTTCATTTAGTAATGGCGCAGCGTACCACTAGGGGTGCGTAGCGCGCGGGCGTGCATAGCGCGCCCCGAGCCGGTTGCGCCATAGTTGGCTTGTTGAGAAATTCGAAGGCGGCTGACCCGAGCGATGGTCACGCATTACGACTTATTGATCCGAGGCGGTGCTTGCGTCCTGCCGTGGGCAGTGGAGACCGCTGATGTGGGCGTGCGCCAGGGCCGTATTGCCGCTCTGGGGGTATCGGCGGGGAGCACCGCAGACATAGTTCTGGATGCCAAACACCTACACGTCCTGCCCGGTCTTATCGACCCGCATGTCCATTTGCGCGATCCCGGGAACAAGGCAATCGAGAGCATTCCGTCAGGGACGCGAGCAGCCGTGCTTGGGGGCCTTACCGCTGTGTTCGATATGCCGAACACATCCCCCTCTATCACCGATGCACAGCACCTGGCCTGGAAGCAGGAATATGCCGAGGCCAATGCCTGGTGCGACATTGGACTTTACGTTGGGGGCACTAAGGCGAATATCGGCGCACTCGCAGAGTTGGAAGTCGCTCGGGGCGTCTGCGCGATCAAAATCTTTGCCGCCAGCTCGACGGGTGACTTGCTGGTGGAAGATGATAGCAGCCTCGAGGCGGTCATGCGCGCGGGACGGCGCCGGATCGCCTATCACAGCGAGGACGAGTATCGGCTGCAGGCGCGTCGTAAGTTGTTCAAACGGGGGGATCCGTACGCGCGTCATATGGAATGGCGCGATGAAGAAACGGCGTTCCTCGGCACCCGCCGTATAATAGCAATGGCCCGGCGGACTGGGCGTCCGGCCCATCTGTTGCACGTCTCCACCGCTGAGGAATTGGGGTATCTAAAGGATTATCGAGACATCGCCACTGTAGAAGTGCTGGTCAATCACCTTACTCAGGTTGCGCCCGAGATTTACGAGCGGCTGGGTGGCTTTGGGGTCATGAACCCGCCGGTCCGGGGGCCGCGTCATTACGAGGCCGCGTGGGCGGCGGTGCGAGATGGCACGGTTGATACTATCGGTAGCGATCATGCTCCACACAGCCGCGAAAGCAAAATGCTGCCTTGGCCGGATTGCTCAGCAGGGCTTACCGGTGTGCAAACGCTCGTTCCGGTGATGCTCGATCACGTGAATGCCGGCCGCCTCAGCTTGATGCGGCTAGCCGATCTGCTCTCGGCCGGGCCTGCCCGCGTTTATGGCGCTGTGAATAAAGGGCGGCTGGCGGCCGGGTATGATGCCGATTTTAGCCTCGTCGACCTCAGCCGGCGGCGCCGCATTGAAGATGATTGGATCGTCTCGCCTTGCGGCTGGACCCCGTTTGCCGGGATGGAAGTAACGGGGTGGCCTGTTGCGACGATTGTGCGAGGCGTTCCGGTTATGCAGGATGATGAGGTGCTCGGCCAGCCGACCGGACGGCTGGTCGCGTTCCGATCGTAGGAGTTAGGTTCGTCCAACGGGAGCGGCTAAGGACGTTTGCCCCGGGTGTTTGGCATCGTTATGGTCCTGACCCTCTAATTCGAACTTGAGGAAGTAAGTGCCGGATATCTTTGACGAGATTGAACAAGATCTTCGTGCGGAGCGTGCGCAGCAATTCCTGAAGCGCTATGGAACCCTGCTGATCGCGGCTGCCCTGATGGTGGTGGGGATTACCGCCGGCTGGCAAGTCTGGCGCTGGTGGGAATCGAAGCGTGATCAACAAGCGGCCTCGGAATATCTGGCCGGCATGAGTCAAGCGGACTCGATCCCGCCGGGCGCCCCAGCATCGGAACGCACCGCCGCGATCGCCAGCCTCGATAAGCTCGTCGCCTCGGCTCCCGAGGGCTACCGCATTCTCGCCTTGCTCCGCGTTGCCGCGCTGAAGGCGGACGCCGGGGATAAAGAGGGCGCCGAGGCAGCATGGAACCAGGTTGCAGCGAATACCTCCGCCGATCCAGCGCTGCGTGACCTCGCGAGTCTGCTTTGGGCGCAACACCAAATTGATCATGGAGATCCGGCGCTGGTTGAAGCCCGCCTCAAGCCGCTAGAATCACCCGACAATCCCTGGCACACACTCGCCCAGGAATCGCAGGCCTTGTTGGATGTGCGGGAGGGACATACCGATCAAGCCCGCGAGGCGCTCCGCCACCTAGCGCAAGATGTGACGGCATCCAATGACCTTCGGGCGCGGGCGAGCGCCCTGCTCAGCCGAATAGGCGGTTAGAGCGCCTCCAGTCACAATGGGGAAGCGCCCTAGCTTCGGTTTTGCGACCATCATCGGGCCCCGATCGCGTGGGCGCGCTGGGAACCCGGTCCCGCGCCCCTGGAATTGCAAGCAACCCCAGTCACGCGCGATCTGCTCTAATGGCTGAGTCTCAGAGCCGCCGGCGCATTATCACGCGACGAGCCACGCTTGCCCTCCCTCTTGCGGCAACTGGTTGCGGTCTCTTCGATCAATGGTTCGGGGAAAGCAAACCTCCGCTCCCGGGGCATCGCGAGCCGCTTGCTTCCAGCGAGCAGGGGTTGCGTGTGGAGGAGGACCCCGCAGTAAAAGTCACCCTACCCTCGCCGGTGCTGAACGCGGCCTGGCCGCAAGCGGGCGGCAATCCGGAGCATGTGATGGGTCACCTCGCCGCCGCGCCGCAGCTTGGGCAAATCTGGAGCGCCGATATCGGCGCGGGCGGCGGCTATCGCCGCAAAATCCTAGCTCAGCCAATCGTGTCCAGCGGTATCGTCTATACCATGGACTCCGATGCCGCTGTTTCGGCGTTCGATCTAGCCACAGGAAGGCGTCGCTGGCGGCAGAAGACGAGGACCGACAAAGACCGCAGCACCAATGTTGGCGGCGGGCTCGCCCTGGAAGGCGGCACGCTTTACTCCGTGAATGGGCTGGCCGAGCTCGTCGCGCTGGATCCCGCATCCGGACAGGTGCGGTGGCGCAAGGACATCGGGGCGCCTGCACGCTCCTCCCCGACCATAGCCGAGAGCCGGATTTTAGTGACCACCATTGAAGACAAGCTGCTGGCCCTCGCCACGGATGATGGGCGA
The DNA here is from genome assembly GCA_019237355.1 of Acetobacteraceae bacterium. Taxonomy (GTDB): domain Bacteria; phylum Pseudomonadota; class Alphaproteobacteria; order Acetobacterales; family Acetobacteraceae; genus JAFAHH01. Next base: position 6,858 of record JAFAHH010000109.1, read on the forward strand.
CTTCTATGGTCGCACCAGGCTTCCGCCAGGCCGACAAGCTTCCTCGGCCAGCCGGCGCCCGCTTATGCCGAAGGTATGGTGGTGGCTGGTTTCGGTTCCGGCGAGTTGGCTGCGCTGCGTGGGGAAACCGGCCTAGTTGTTTGGACGGACAGCCTTGCCGGCGGAAGAAGCCTCCTGACGGCGGCGGATATCTCCGCAATCCGTGGCCGCCCCGCAATAAGCAATGGCCAGGTATATGCGATCGGCCTCGGTGGCTGGATGGTGGGGCTTGACCTACGGTCGGGCCGGCGCGTGTGGGAAAAGGAAGTGGCTGGGCAGGACAGCCCCTGGATTGCGGGGGACTGGATGTTTGTCCTGAGCACCCAGCAGCAGATCGCGGCTGTTAGCCGGTCCGATGGCCGGGCGGCATGGGTCACGGATTTGCCTCGCTGGAAGGATGAAAAGAAGCGCGAAGGTCCCATCTTCTGGTTCGGCCCGCTCTTGGTAGGAGAGCGCCTCGTAGTAGCAGGCACCAACCGGGAGGCGCTGGCCGTGAGCCCGTACACGGGGGCGATATTAGGCCGGCAGAAACTCGACGGGGCAGGCTCGCTTGGACCTGTCGTGGCAAACGGAACCGTGCTGATAATTACTGACGAGGGAACGTTGTTAGCGCTTCGCTGACAAGCGCACAGAAGAGCGGTGCAAAGTCGAACGCAAGGAGACGCAAATGAACCGCATCCGCTCAATCGCAGTCGTTGCTGGCCTGATGACGGTAACCCTGGTTCCGGTGCTCGCTCAAACTCCGGCGCCGAGCCAGCAAGCAGGGGGTGGGGAACCCGCCCCCAATATCACGGTCCCCTCGGGGGTGGTGCAGAAATCTCAGAATGATTGGCGTGCGCGGACCCTGATTGGAAGTCCGGTGTTCAACGACCGGCGGCAGCGTATTGCGACCGTGAACGACATCCTGATTACTGACGACGGTAAGGTGAACCAGGTGATCCTTTCGGCCAGCCGGCCGCGCGGCAAACTCGTGGCCGTGCCCTTCAATCAATTGCGGTTCGTGCCTAGCACCGGGCTGGCGGCTGGGTTTGTCACGGCCGACGGCCTGGCGTCGACGCCTGCATTATCCGGCTCATTGAAAACGTATGGCATTATCTTGCCCGGAGCGACCAGAGAGTCATTAACGAATATGGAGGCATATCGCTTTTCCCCGTGACTGCCTGACCATCCTCTTCCGGCACCCGGTGAAGCGAGATACGTTAGTTCCCATGCTGAACCTTGGCATATTGGAACTGGATGAGTGAATCTCCGGCCAGCCGGCAGGAACGGCTGATCCGGGTCGTTCTTGATGGCGAGGCGCTGACCCGGCTCTCTCCGATCCTTGAAGCGGACCGGGCCCAGGCGGTAGCTGACCTGGAAGCGGAAAACCGATTTGCGCTGGCCGGGCTGAACCTTGGGCAAGCTGGGCCCTATGCGCTGCATCTGTTGATCCAGGAAGGCAGGCTGGTATTCGATATACGCGATGCCGAAGAGCGGCCAATCGCCGCCGTGCTTTTGGCGCTGGGGCCTTTCCGGAGCTTGATCAAAGACTACCAGTTGCTGGTCGATAGCCACGCCAAGGCGGTTGAAGAGGGACGCGACGCACGTATTCAGGCCATCGATATGGGGCGGCGAGGGTTACACAACGAAGGCGCCGAACTGATGATGGAACGGCTGGAGGGAAAGATTGCGATCGACTTCCCAACCGCTCGTCGCCTATTCACGCTGGTCTGTGTGCTTCACCAGCGAATCTGAAATCACGAGGGCTGGTGACGCATGAAAATCGACGGAACCCCTTATCGCAGTGTCTGGGTGGATGAGCAGGACGGCTGGTCGGTGCGGATCTTCGATCAGACAAAACTGCCTTGGGCGATCGAAATCCTCCGGCTGACAAGGGCCGAACAGGCAGCGCATGCCATCCGTTCCATGCAAGTGCGGGGCGCGCCGCTTATCGGGGCGGTGGCGGCTTACGGCTTGTGCCTAGCTTTACGGGCGAACAACTCATCCGTTTCGATGGAACGGGATGCGGCTATGCTTGCGGCTACCCGGCCGACCGCGGTGAATCTGCGCTGGGCCATCGAGCGGATGCTGACCCGGGTGCGCAACACCCCCCGGGACGCGCGGGTGCAGGCCGCCTATGCGGAAGCAGCCTTGATCGCCGAAGAAGACGTCGCCCAATGTCATGCAATCGGACAACACGGCGCTGAGTTGATCGAGATCGCAGCGCAGCGCAAACCCGGCCAGCACGTGAATGTGCTGACCCATTGTAATGCGGGCTGGCTTGCAACGGTCGACTGGGGCACCGCGCTGGCTCCCATATACGTCGCCCATGACCGCGGTCTCGATGTCCATGTCTGGGTCGATGAGACGAGGCCGCGTAACCAGGGCGCGGCGCTGACCGCGTGGGAGCTCGGCCGGCATGGCGTCTCCCATACGGTGATTGCCGACAACGCCGGTGGTCACCTGATGCAGCACGGCGAGGTGGACCTCGTTCTCGTCGGCGCAGACCGGGTGGCCCGGACGGGTGACGTGGCCAATAAGATCGGCACGTACCTCAAGGCTCTCGCTGCGCGCGATAACGAGGTGCCGTTTTGGGTCGCGGTGCCCTCCTCGACCATCGATTGGTCTATCGATGATGGCCTGGCTGCGATACCGATCGAGCAGCGCCCCGCAACCGAGGTGAGCACCATCACGGGCCGGGCGCTCGACGGCTCAATGGCCACCATCCGCGTGGTTGCGACGGGGAGCCAGGCGGCTAATCCGGCCTTCGATGTAACGCCTGCGCGGCTCGTAACAGGGCTGATTACCGAGCGTGGCCGAACGGCGGCGAATGCCGAAAACCTAGCGCGGCTCTTTCCGGAATACGGTTGACTTACGACGTGATCGTGGCCGGGCTAGGCGGTATGGGAAGCGCCGCCGCTTTCCATTTGGCCCGGCGCGGCGCACGAGTTCTGGGATTGGAGCGGTTCGATATCGGTCACTCCCTCGGGTCTAGCCATGGACTTACCCGGATCATCCGTCTCGCCTACCATGAGGGTGCGCACTACGTCCCGCTTCTCCGCCGGGCTTACGAGAACTGGCGAGAGGCGGAGCGGCTGTTCGGAGAGAGGCTTCTCTTTGTAACGGGATCGATTGATGCTGGGCCGGAGGGCAGCCGGGTGGTGCAGGGAGCGCTGCGATCCTGTGTCGCGCACGACCTACCGCATGAGGTGCTTGATCCTGGCGAGCTCGCCCGCCGCTTTCCGGGTTACGCGCTTCCGGCCGGCTTCCAGGCAGTTTATCAGCCGGACGGAGGATTCGTCGCATCGGAGCGCGCGATCATCGCACATATTACGCTGGCCCAGGCTGCAGGGGCGGAGTTGCACGCCCGCGAGCGCGTGCTTGGCTGGGAACCGGTAGGCGAGGGTGTGCGCGTCAGGACTGAGCGTGCGAGTTATGCAGCGCGACGGCTCATTTTCGCGGCAGGCGCTTGGGTAGGACAGTTTGTCCCTGCGCTGGCCGGGCAAGCTGTTCCGGAGCGGCAGGTTCTTGGCTGGTTCCAGCCCGCCGAACCGGCGCTATTCGAGCCGCCAAGGTTTCCCGTGTTCAATCTCATTGGCGCTGATGGCCACTGGTACGGGACTCCGGTCTGGGGCATGCCGGGCGTGAAAATTGGCCGCTACCATCATCGTCATCAGACGATCGATCCAGATGATCGGGTGCGAGGGTGCGACGCTGAAGACGAAGCCGTTCTGCGCACCTGCTTGCGCCGGTACTTTCCCAAAGCTGATGGGCCGGTACTGCGGCTTGCGGCTTGTATCTTCACTAATTTACCGGACGGGCATTTTGTGATCGACCGCCTGCCAGGATTACCGCAGGTCGTGGTTGCCTCGCCCTGCTCAGGGCACGGTTATAAGTTCTGCAGCGTGGTGGGAGAGATTCTTACGGATTTGGCGCTGCAGGGCGGATCGAGGTTTGATCTGGAACCATTCCGGCTGGAGCGTGATCGCTTGAGGCAGAATTGCCAGAAAGGGTAAAAGCTGTCTTTTACAAAAAATGTAGACCATTATGGCAACAGGCCGAGGCGATCCAGTGTTTGGTTCCGTTTGTTGCTGTGTGTTTACTGGCCGGATGTGCGGCGTCACGCCCAGCGCCGCCCAGCGCCGGAGGGCCAGCGGATATTCATGTGCCCCCCTTTGCGAAAAGGCCGTATGAGCCGTTTTCGCGAGCTTCGGTCGTAGCAGTCGCGGCGCGCGAGTGGCGGCTGTTCGATCGCCCCGTTGATGACGACCCGCCGGGCGCCCGGCCGCGTTCCCTTCCCGAAGAGAAACCTGAGAGGTTTCCCGGTTTATGGCAGCGGGTGGGGGAATATTGGTGGCTCGGGATGAATAACGGCACGGAGGAATCCGCCTGGACCGGCAAGCATGACGCCTCCGGCTACGAGTTCCCCGCCGGCGATGATGGGAGCTACGCCTGGTCTGCTGCGTTCGTGTCTTATGTTTTTAGAATCGCCGGAGCCGGTCCGCGCTTTCCATATTCCTGGAGACACGCGGACTACATCAATGTGGCGAAGCAGATGGCCTTGCATCAAACCTCCGGCTGGCTGGTTACGGCTGAGCGGCCGGAGGCCTATGCACCGTTGCCTGGGGATTTGATCTGTCTCGGGCGCGGTCCGGGTAATGGGCTGCGGTATGACGATCTACCTACGGCTTATCCATTTCCGGGGCATTGCGATATTGTTATCACGGCAGCGCCCGGCCAACTCGCGGTAATTGGCGGCAACGTGGATGATGCGGTGACTTTGAAGCATGTGCCTACGACGCCGGACGGGAAGCTCGCTACGCCGGACGGGACGGTCGTGGACGGACGCTATCCTTGGATGGTGGTGCTTCGGGTTTTGGATCAGACGCCTGTGTCATAATCAACCTCGATTGCTCTGGCCGCCGAAGTTGAACCGGCGGAGAAACACGATCCCGCCGTCCTCGTTTCGGACGAGATTGTAACCGTGTAGCCCGTCACCTTTGGCGTCGAAATTGAATTCTCCTTCGGCGCCACGAAGGCCGCTCGTCGCAAGGATCGCGCGGCGGACAGGCCCTGGCTCGGTAGTGCCGGCCGTAGCTAGGGCGTGTGCTAGGATCGTGACCGCATCGAATGGCCAGGCTGCGAAAAAGTCAGGCTGGGCGCCAAAGGCCTGTTCATAATCCCGGGCAAAAGCTTGGGCCTCAGGATTGGCATCCGGGTGAAACGCGGCCATCCCATAGGTTCCGGACAAGATGTCCCCGACCTGCGCCAGCACCGCCCTAGCCGTGATGAATTGCGAGCCGATCCAGGGCAGGCGCAACCCCGCCGCATGGACCGCGCGGGCAATGGCAACCTGATCCGGCTCGAAGCTTACATAGCTCGCCAGCAGGTCGGCATCCGACCTGGCCACCGCGCGGGCCAAGGCCGGGAAATCGCCTTGCTGGTTCGTATAGGTCAGCTCGAGCGCGACCCGTGCATCGAGCTTGTCGAGTGCAGCCCGGAGCAGCGCACCGCCGCTGGTGCCGAAAGGGTCCGAGGACCGCAGGATGGCCCAGTTGCGCTTTCCCAACGTGTCCACCCCAAACTCCGCCATGGCTCGGGCCGAATAGAGGTCGCTCGGCTGGCACCGGAAGAACCATGGATTGCCGAGCTGGGTCAGTACCGGGTCGGTAGCTCCGAACAGCACCGGCCGGTTGGCGTTCAGCGCCTCGGGGTTGATCGCATGCATTTCAACAGAGCGGGTCGCCCCTAATATAGCCGATACGTCCCCGCGTCTCCTGAGGCGGCTGAAGGCGGCCATCGCCCCGGCCGGGGTGCTAAGCCCGTCTTCCACCACCAGCTCGAGCCGCTTTCCCAGTACGCCGCCCGCAGCGTTGATTTTATCGGCGGCGAGCCTGGCGCCGTTGACGTGTGAAGGTCCAGATGCCGCTCCGCCGCCGCTCAACGGCGCGATCTGGCCAATCACGATCGCTTCCGCGCTCCAAACCCGGCCACGGGGAGCGAGCACCGAGGTTGCCCCCACTAGCATGGCGCTCCGCCGGGTGATGGAGGAAGCAGTGCTGCTGCGCAAGATGTACTCCGTCCAAATTAGGGTAATTCCCCGGCCTTGACGCTTTCGCGGTATTATTCCAGCCTGCCGTGGTAAACCTTGTCAATGGAAACTTGTCCAACTTGACTTCGCGCTTACCGCTCGAACGAGGCTTGGCGCGTGTGCCTTGTTTGGCGCGGACAGGAGGATCCGCTTCACGCCACGGCGATGCAGGGTGAGCGTTGTTCGATTATCAGGGATTGATGGCACTCGTTTTGACACCATATTAATATGCAGGATGAGCATTCCGTCGTGGTGATAAGGCCTCGCAGCTGGCGGCGCGATGGCGGAAGCGGGCGGCAAGACCTGCTTTTTCATCACCGCGGATTCCGTGTTCGGCTATGATCGGGCAGGGGCAGGCCGCAAGCCGGGGCAGTCTGGTGAGCGATGGCAT
>JAFAHH010000203.1 GCA_019237355.1 Acetobacteraceae bacterium
GTCACTGCGGTGCAACAGGCAGCAGCCGCCTATCAGCAGGCATTGGCGGACCGGGATCTGGCACAGCTCAATCTGCAAAGGACCGACGTGCAGGCCTCGGTGAACGGAATAGTAACCAATTTCGATCTCCGGCCGGGCGACTATGTGAGCGCTGGCAAGCCGATATTCGCGCTCGTCGACAGTGATTCGATACACGTGGACGGTTATTTCGAAGAGACCAAGCTCTCGCGCATCCACGTGGGCGACCACGCGGCCGTGCGCCTCATGGGCGAGCCGACCATTTTGCGCGGCCATGTGCAAAGCATCGCGGGAGGGATCGAGGATCGGGAGCGGAGCGCCTCTGGGGGCCTGTTGGCAAACGTAAATCCCACCTTTAGCTGGGTGCGTCTCGCCCAAAGGGTGCCCGTTCGTATCGTGCTCGATGGAACGCCGGAAAATATCCGGCTGATCCCGGGCCGCACGGCAACGGTGATGGTCGAGAACACCGCCATGCGCCGGGCCGCTGGACCGATGGGGTGGTTTTCGATGAAATAGCCTTGAGGAGATGACTGCAGCTTAAGCCATCCCGTCTAGGACCTTTCGTTTCAGAGCGCGATTTACTCTTTCCGACGATCGCGACCCCAATCCCGGGCCCCCAGTTTGCGCGCAAAATGGGCCCGTGCTCGAGAATTGGGCACCCGAGTCCCGCCGCAAGCCATCGCGCTTCAACCCCGAAGCCGCTCCACCGTCGCCGTGGTGGAGTGCCCAGGAAGCAACTCGGCCAGCATCACCCGGCCGCCCCATGCCCGGACCAGATCGGCGCCGATCACGGTATCCATCGTGTAGTCCGCGCCCTTCACCAGCAGGTCGGGGCGCAAGGTCTGAATAAGGGCGATCGGCGTGTCTTGGTCGAAACTGCATACCAGATCGACCGAGGCCAGGCTTGCGAGCACCGCGGCCCGCGCCGCCTCCGGCTGAACCGGCCGGGACATTCCCTTCAACCGCCGCACGCTGGCATCGGTGTTCATCCCAACCAAAAGGCGATCGCAGGCGGCCCGTGCCTGCTCGAGCAGATGAACATGACCGGGATGCAGCAGGTCGAAGCAGCCATTCGTAAACCCGATTCGCCAGCCGCGCTGTCGCCAGCGCTCGACCTGCTCGGCGGCTTCTTCCCAGCTGACCACCTTGCGTAAGGCGCCGCCCCGTGGCGAAATTGCCGCGAGTAGATCGGTGTCCCGGACCACCGCCGTGCCCACTTTGCCCACGACAATACCTGCCGCGATGTTGGCGAGCCGGGCTGCAATCCCTACCTCTACCCCCCCGGCCAGAGCCCCCGCGAGGGTTGCGACTACCGTATCTCCCGCCCCGGAGACATCGTAAACTTCGGCTGCTTCGGCCGGATAGTGATGCACCCCGGTCCCATCGAGCAAGGTAAGCCCATCTTCTGACCGGGTCACGACCACTGCGCCCAGCCTGTATGATTCCCGCAGAGCGTGAGCCGCGGCGACGATTGCCGGCTCCGAGTCGGTCGGCATGCCGGTTGCCTCGGCAAGCTCGCGGCGGTTCGGCGTTACGATATCGGCGCCCGCGTAACGGCTATAATCCGGCCCTTTGGGGTCGACGATCACCTGGCATCCCGCTTGGCGGGCCGCGCCAATCAGCTCTGGCGCGAGGTCGCCTGTCAAAAGGCCTTTGTTGTAATCGGAAAGCACCACCACCTTGTGGCTGGCCATGGCGTCCCGGGCCAGCCGCAGCAGACGTTCCGCGATTTTGGGATGAATCGCGACGGGCGCCTCCTGATCCACGCGCAAGAGCTGCTGACCGCTGGCGATGAAGCGGCTTTTCACCGTGGTCGTCACACCGCCTTGCACGAGCAACCATGGCTCGACGCCTGGCTGCAACCCAACCAACCCGGTCAGATCCGACCCCGCCTGGTCGTCGCCCAGAACCGAAAGGAACGCGACGACTGCACCCAATGCCGTCAGATTGCGGACCACATTGCCCGCGCCCCCGGGTGTCGTGACTTCCCGCGCGATTCGGAGGACCGGCACCGGGGCCTCCGGGCTGATGCGCTCAACCTCCCCATAGTAATAGCGGTCGAGCATGGCATCCCCGATCACCACGACCCGAGCGCCCGCGAGGCACCCGGCCGCCGCGGCGAGATCGGGCGCGTTCTGGAGAAGCGCGCCAGGAAGCATGTTCATCCGCTCCGCCTACAGGCAAAGCCCAGCGACCGCAAGCATTTGCTCACGATTTGGTGCAGACTTAACTCGTTATTTTACAACCTGGAACGCCGTAGAATGCACGGCATGCGCCGAAGGGATTAACGATGCGGGAGCAGGACAACCCACCGAGGATACCAAAGCTTTCCGATAACCAATTCGCCCCGGAAGTTTTTGTTGAGGAAGCGGTCGGCTTCTTCCTCCACCACGGCAATATCTCGATTACCTTCTGCGCGCCTCGTGTGGACCACTCCGCCGAGCCCGCTTCGAGTTATCGGGTAGTCAATCTGCGGATAATTATGCCGGTCTCAGGGGCTCAAGGTTTAGCCGCCGGACTGTATGAATTTCTCCAGAAGCGGGGGCTGGACCCGGTTCCGAAGCCCGCACCAACCCAGGTGCAGTAGGGCCGTCTAGCGATGATGACTGCGGGTCGAAGCCATATGCTCTAGGTTTTTGGTTTTGAGATCGCGATACGAGCTTTGCCTTTGCGACGATTCCGGCCGCAAGCCATCGCGTTCTAGTCGAAAAAGTCACGTCCGCCGAGCCCTTCATTGCGGTCATCACACCGTGTGCTGCCGAAAGTGGCGCGCTCGAAGCGAAGCGAACCCCTGCCCCTGCCACATGCCCGTTCTGCAACTCCTCGATGCTATCGTGTAGGATGGGTCGTTACCCCCAGCCGCTTCTCGAAACCTTCGGTGTGGAGCTCGGGGGAGACGCGAGCGTCAACTGCTGTTTCATATACCCCCTCGTGGTTGCCGTTGCGCACCACTCGGGTGCAAATGCGTCAGACCGGGTTGAACACATAAACTACTATAGGCACGATATGTGACAGTTATGGGATCATAGTTTACCGCGAAGCTGTAACGGCACTGGGGCAGCGCCGATGGACGAGCCCCACTTGCCGCAACAAGTCCTGGGGCGAAGTCGCGCCGAGGATTAAGCGCAATAAAACCGTAACCTACCGTTCATTTGATATCGTCTTTTACGAGGTCTCATAATCGCTTGCCCCCGAAGCGCCATTTTTCCGGAGGACATAAAAATGAGGTTACTCAGAAGAATGCTGCTACAGGGAATCGCGCTGATCGCAGCCATTGCCGGCCCGGCAAAGGCGGCGGCACCGCGCTTTGATCATGTACTGCTGATCAGCATTGACGGCTTGCACTGGATCGATATGGCCAACTAGAGCATGTTTGTTTTTAGCAGAAACAAACATGCTCTAGCGAGTCTTGTTCGAGAGCACGATTCACGCTTTCCGACGTTTCCGCCTCAAGCGATCGTGCTCTAGGTGAGGAGCCAACCCTCGAGCGCGCTGGCGGAGCTCTCCCATCACGGGATCAACTATAGCAATGCGGCCACCACGGCGCCCTTGGACAGCTTTCCTGGGATGATTGCGCAAGTGACCGGCTCGACACCTCGCTCGGCCGGGGTGTTCCATGATGACAGCTATGACCGGACAATGTTTGCTCCGGGATCGGATTGCAGTGGACTTCCGGGTACCGAAACGCAATTCGCCGAAA
>JAFAHH010000204.1 GCA_019237355.1 Acetobacteraceae bacterium
TGCCGACCGAATTTATCCACGGGCTCTCAGGGACGCTGTTCAAGCAATTTGCGCTGACAATGAGCTGCGCCATGCTGCTCTCGGCAGTGATTGCTCTGACGCTATCGCCGGCATTGTGCGCGATATTTCTGCGGCCGGGGATGCGGCACCGGCGGGGACCGCTGGCGTGGGTACTGGGCGGGATCGACTGGGCGCGCAATGGGTATGCTGCGATTGTGCGGCGGCTGGTACGGGTCTCGGCGCTGTCCCTGCTGCTCGTCGGGGTTTGCGGTTACGGTGCGTTTTGGCTGATGCAGCATACGCCAACGGGGTTCCTGCCCGAGGAGGACCAGGGGGCGTATTTCATTTCGGTGCAATTGCCGGATGGGGCTTCAGTGGCGCGCACGGGCGAAGTGGCGGCGCGGGTTCAGCAGATCCTGAAGAAGTTTCCGCAGGTGCAGGATACGCTCGCGATCATTGGCTGGTCGCTGCTGGATGGGGTGAACGAGCCGAACTCGGCGTTCATGGTGGCGCGGATGAAGCCATTTGCCGACCGGCTGGCGCTGGGAGATTCGGTGCAGGCGTTGGTGGGGAAGACGTTCTTCGCGGTGCAGTCGATCCGATCGGCCAATATCTTCCCGTTCAATCTGCCGCCGATTATCGGACTGGGGACGGGATCGGGGTTTGAGTACGAGCTGGAGGCGCTGGAGGGTCAGGAGCCGGTACAGAACGGGCAGGTGATGCGGGGCCTGCTCGCGGCGGCGAACCAGGACCCACGGTTAACGCGGGTGTTTTCGACTTACACGGCCAGCAATCCTTCTTTGTATCTGGACATTGACCGGGAGAAGACGGCCGCGTTGGGGGTTTCGCTGAATGACGTATTTACTGCACTGCAAGCGACGCTAGGCGGGATTTATGTCAATAATTTCAATCTATACGGTCGGACCTGGCAGGTAAATATCGAGGGCCAGGGTCAGGATCGGAACGATATCGATGCGGTGTGGCGGATTTATGTACGGAATAATCGGGGCGAGATGGTGCCAGTGCGGTCGCTTGCAAGTCTGCGCGTGATAACGGGGCCGCAGGTTATTACGCGGTATAACAATTACCGTGCCATCACTATTGATGGAGGGCCGGCGCCGGGTGTGTCCTCGGGTACTGCGCTGGCGGCCATGGCGGCGATTTCGGATAAGACGCTGCCGCGCGGATACGGGTTCGAGTGGACGGGCACGGCGTATCAGGAGCAACTGGCGTCGGGGCAGACGGGGTTGATTCTTGGGCTCGCGGCGCTGTTTGCGTATTTGTTCCTGGTGGGGCTGTACGAGAGTTGGGTGATTCCGATTCCGGTGCTGGTGTCGGTGATCGTGGGTATTCTGGGCGCGCTGACCGGGATAGTCATAGCCGGGTTGTCGGTCGATCTATACGCGCAGATCGGGTTGGTAATGCTGATTGCGCTAGCTGCGAAGAATGCGATCCTGATTGTGGAGTTTGCGAAGGAGCAGCGCGAGGCGGGGCAGCCGATTCGGGAGGCGGCGGTGCTCGGGGCTCGGACGCGATTCCGGGCGGTGATGATGACCTCGGTGGCGTTTATTGCCGGGTTGGTACCGCTGGTAACGGCTCAGGGGGCGGCGATGCTGAGCAGGCGGGATGTGGGGACCGCGGTCTTTGCGGGAATGATTGCGGCGAGCTGCTTTGGGATTTTTCTGATCCCGATGCTGTATGTGACGTTCCAATCGATGCGGGAACGGGTAAAGGCGTGGGCTGGACGGGGGCGGCGGGTGCCGGCGGCGGGGGAGTAGGCGCTCGCTCTCGTTACAAACAGCAACACAAGACGCACGCGGGCTACCTGGACGCACGCCGCCTGCCTGAATAGCTAAGACTCGGCGGGCGCCTCCGAAGAGGCGTGGCCTGTCCGGAGCGTCCACAATGAAGAAATTGCTTTTCGTCATGTTTCTGGCGGTGGCCCTCGGAGCGGCCTGGGTAAGCGGGGTCGTGTGGCCCGCGCGCCTCGTCCACGCGGCATCGCCCGGCGAACAACCGGCGGTTCCGGTCACCGTTGCTCCGGTCAAGCAGGCGGACTTTTCAGTATATCTGCGCGGGCTGGGGACGGTGGAAGCGCTCAATACGGTGGAGATCAAAGCGCAGGTGAACGGCGAATTGATCTCCTTGCCGGTGAAGGAGGGGCAGGAGGTCAAGCCGGGCGATACCGTCGCGGTGATTAATCCCGCGCCTTACAAAACCGCTTTGGATCAGGCAATCGCGCAACGGGCGGAGGACGAGGCGCAATTGCGCAGTGCACAACTGGATCTGGCGCGTTACGAAAAGCTGGCAAAAAAGGGGTTTTCGCCGCAGCAACAGGTTGATGATGAGCAAGCCACGGTTAACAAATTGGCCGCGGCAGTGCAGGCGGACAGTGCTGCTGTTGAAGCGGCTCGGATCAATCTGAATTTCTGCATCATTCGTTCCCCTATCAGTGGGCGTGTGAGTTTGTACCAGATGGATGTGGGCAACATTATCGAGGTAGCCACGCAGACAGGGATCGTGTCGATCATGCAGGAGAAGCCCATTGCAGTTGTTTTTACGCTGCCGGAGTCTGATCTGCCACGCATCCAGGACGCGATGGCGAAAGGCAAGCTTCCGGTCGCGGCTTATTCAAGCGACGATACGATTAAGCTCGGGACGGGCTC
>JAFAHH010000123.1 GCA_019237355.1 Acetobacteraceae bacterium
CGCGTGCCAGGCGGAAAACAACATCCCGACTGTCGGCAAGGATCAAGTGCTGAAGCAGCGCGAGATGTACTGGCTGCGGATCGATACCTATTACGAGGGCGATCCTGCTGCTCCCGACAGCATCTTTCAGCCGGTGCTCTGCATGCACTGTGAGCAGGCGCCCTGCGAATATGTGTGCCCGGTCTATGCGTCGGTGCACGATTCAGAGGGGCTCAACGTGCAGGTTTACAATCGGTGCGTCGGCACTCGGTTCTGCTCGAATAATTGCCCCTACAAAGTGCGCCGGTTCAATTTTTTCCAGTACGCGTACCAAGAGCACGTGCCACCACAGATACGCAATCCCGATGTCTCCGTGCGCGGCCGGGGGGTCATGGAGAAATGTACCTTCTGCTTGCAGCGCATTGCGGAGGCACGACTGGTCGCCGATCGGGAAAACCGGCCCGTCGCCGACATTCACACGGCCTGCCAGCAAGTTTGTCCGACGCAGGTATTCACCTTCGGCAACTTGAACAACCCGGCCAGCGAAGTGCGTGAGCGCAAACAAAGCCCGCTGGACTATGCGCTGCTCGCCGACCAAAACACGAACCCGCGGCTCACCTACGAGGCGCGGATCAGTAACCCGAATCCGGCACTGGGGGAGCGCCGGTCATGAGCGACATCCCAGCGCCGGAAGCGGTTGACCCAATCGTTCTTCCCGGCGCGACGCCGGACCGGCTGACCGACAGGATTGCGGCGATCGCCTTACGGGAACGGGCGTTTCTCTGGTGGTGGATCGCCCTCATCCCATCCGGGGCGCTCACGATCACCCTGTTCGTCGCCATCATCTATTTGTTCTACACCGGTATCGGCGTCTGGGGAGTCACCTGGCCCGGCATGTGGGGCTTTGCGATCCTTGAATATGTTTGGTGGATCGCCATCGCAGCCGGGGGCACTTTCATCTCGGCCCTGTTCTATTTGATGCGGGTCGAGTGGCGCGCCGCGATCAACCGCATTGCCGAGACCATGACAATGTTCGGCATCGCCTGCGCCGGCCTAATGCCCATTCTGCATCTCGGCCGACCCTACCTGTTCTATTGGCTCTATCCTTACCCAAGCACAATGCAGGTATGGCCGCAATTCCGCAGCCCCCTGTTGTGGGATTTCGTTTGTATCCAAGTCTATCTGATAGCGTCGGGGCTGTTTTGGTATCTCGGCATGCTGCCAGACCTCGCCGGGGTGCGCGACCGGGCACAAACGCGATCCAAGCAGGTCTTGTACGGCATCCTCGCGATGGGGTTCCGCGGCAGCGGCACCCAATGGCGGCATTTCAAGCGAACGTACGCCGTGCTCGCCGCGGTGATGGCGCCGATGATCTGCTCGGTGCACAGCGTCGTGGGGCTGGATTTCGCCGGCGCCAATACGGTCGGATGGCATTCAACCCAGTACCCGCCGTTCTTCATATTCGGCGCTTTCCTCTCCGGCTTCGCAATGGTGCTGCTGCTGATCGTGCCGCTACGCCGGCTCATGCGGCTGGAGCGGTTCATAACCGGGCGGTATCTCGACGTCATGTGCCGGGTTCTGCTCACCAGTAGCTTGTTTCTTGGCTACTCTTACATGATGGATGCCTTCACGACGTACTATAGCGCCGACAAAGCCGAGATCACGATGTATAATGCCCGCGTCTGGACCATCTATTCGCTAGCCTACTGGGGCAAGCTTTTCTGCAATATCCTCGTACCGCAACTATTCTGGTTCAAGCGCATCAGAACGTCGCCGGTGATGATTATCCTGATCTGTGTGACGGTGATTTTCGGGATGTGGTACGAGCGATACGAACTCGTCGTCATGAGCCTGTTTCGTCCGCATCTACCTTCATCCTGGGGCGATTTCAGCGGCACGGTCTGGGACTACCTGACCTTATTTGGCACGGTGGGCTTCTTCGTGTTCGGGATCTTGCTGACGATCCGGGTCATTCCTGTCATCTCGATGCACGAAGTGCGCGAGTTGATGGAGAAGCGGCAATGACCTGGCTCGCCGCCTTCGCCAGCGAAGGAGAATTAAAGCAAGCCGCCGGGGAGCTGCGCGCGCAGGAGTTCCCCGTCGAGACCTACACACCCAAGCCGCTGGAGGAAGCGCCTTCCTCGCCTGTGCCGATAGTGATCTTCATTGCCGGCATGGTTGGGCTGATCGGCGGGTTTGTCGCACAGACCTATGCAAACACATGGTCTTGGCCGCTGAACGCGGGTGGCCGGCCCCCAATCTCCTGGCCCTCTTACATCGTGATTGCGTTTGAGCTCGGCATACTTTTTGCGGTATGCGCCGGGTTCTTCGGATTCCTAATCGCCTGCCGTATGCCGCGCCTTTACGAGAAAGTCGATGAATGCCCGGCTTTCCGCAGTGCCTCGCGCGATGGTTGGCTGCTCACGGTGGGCGGCGACCCGCTGCTGTCCCGGCGCGCGCTCGAGCGCTTGCGGCCGCTGCTGATCGAGGAGGTGCCCCAATGAGGCGGCGCGTTTCGCTGCTGCTCGCGCCGCTACTGCTGGCCGGGTGCTACCAAATGATCGATCAGCCGAAACAAAAAGCCTACAATCCAAAGGTCGGACCGGCGCCAACCCCCGCGGGAACGGTAGAATTCGAGCATAAGCCTTCGCCGCCCCCTCCATTGACCTTGGCGCTGCTAGAGCGAGGACAGGAGCGATTCCGCATCTATTGCACCCCATGCCATTCCGAGCTGGGGGACGGGCACGGGATGATTGTCCAGCGCGGCTTTCCGCCGCCGCCTTCCTATCACATCGAAAGGCTACGGGAGGCGCCTCCGCAGCATTTCGTTGACGTCATCACCAACGGCTATGGCGTGATGTATTCTTACGCCGACCGGGTGCAGCCGGACGATCGCTGGGCAATCGCCGCCTATATCAAGGCGCTGCAGCGAAGCCAGAATGCGCGGCCCGAAGATCTTCCATCCAGCCAGCGGCTCGCTCTCCAATGAGCCTTGCCGAAATCATAGCCTGGGTTCTTGGGCTGGCCGGTATAGCCGGCACCGCGGCCGCAATCGCTTTGTTCCCAGAGCAAGTGCCGCATGCCTGGCTCGCGGCTTTTGCGGCATGGATTGGCTGGCCGCTCGGCAGTATGGCGCTGCTGCTCGTGCATGCGTTGACGGGCGGGCGCTGGGGTGATGCAATCCGGCCCCAGCTTATCGGCGGCATGCGCGCTTTGCCTCTGGCCGTGCCGGCGCTGCTGGTGCTGCTCGCCGCCTTGCCCGAGCTTTACCCTTGGGCGCGAAACGGCGTCTGGGTTGGAAATAGCTGGTACCTGAACACGCACTTCTTCACCGGGCGCCTGGTGCTTTATGCCGTGGTTTGGGTCGTGCTTTGGGCGCTGGTCTCGCTCGGCGTGTACCGTGGCTGGACCATGATGTGGCTGGCCCCGCCTGCCCTGATGCTGCTGATGCTCACCTGCACTTACATGTCGATCGACACGGTTATGTCGCTCGAGCCGAAGTTTAAATCCTCG
>JAFAHH010000127.1 GCA_019237355.1 Acetobacteraceae bacterium
AAAGCCATCTGCACGCAATCGTTTGCCGTGGCGATGATGACATATTTGAATATGTCATGGGATGGATGGCTCGCTTGGTGCAAAGACCGGCTGAACCTGGCGAAGTTGCTATCGTCATGCGCGGCGGAGAAGGCACCGGCAAGGGAACGGTCGCGAGGGTGCTGATGCGGATATTCGGCCATCACTCTTTGCAGATAAGTAATCCAAAGCACCTAACCGGCAACTTCAATCTACACCTGCGAGACTGCATCGCCTTGTTTGCCGATGAGGCATTCTTTGCTGGAGACAAGGCGCATGTGGGTGTCCTCAAGTCGATAATCACCGAGCCTTACCTGACAATCGAGGGCAAATACCAGAACGCAATTCAAGTTCCGAACTTTCTACACCTGATTATGGCATCGAATGAGAACTGGGTCATACCGGCATCACTTGATGCACGCCGGTTCCTTGTGCTCGATGTTGGTATCGAGGCGAAAGACAATCACGAGTACTTTGAGGCTCTTTGGCAAGAGATGGAGAACGGCGGCTATGAGGCCTTTCTCTACGATCTACTGCACTACGACCTGACACATTTCAATGTGCGACGACCCCCTGAAACTGAAGGGCTTAGGGAACAAAAGAAGCTAAGCCTGCCGACGCTGGAGGCGTGGTGGCTCGATGTGCTGCAACGCGGATACGTGTTCAGAAGCAAGCTAGGTCTGGAGAAGGAATTTGGCGTGTGGCATGAAGAAATCGCAACCGAATTGCTGTTCACGAGCTACCTAGAGTTCGCCACCGCTCGCCGGGAGCGCTACCCCGCCACCCGTGAGGCCATCGGTAAATTTATGCTTCGGCTCGATTGCGAGAAAAAACTCCTCTACAAAGTTAGCGTCGGCGAGCATATCGTCGAAACCACGAACCAGTATGGCGGCAGCACTAGAGTGGCCCAGCCGGTCAAAGCTACTCGTCCTTGGGGCTACAGAATTGGACCGCGCGACCTCGCGCGAGAGGCCTTCAACGAAGTTACGGGCCTCGCCATAGACTGGACCGGCGTCGGCAATGATGATGAGCCACCACGCGCCTACGACGAGCTGATCGCCGCCCTGAATAAAAGCTGGTCGGATATGACCGCTGATGACCGCCGCCGGTTCCAGGCCGAGGTGCTCAACCGCCTGACGCTCTGAGCCGAGTGTATGCCCTGCATGCCCACTGCATACCCTGTGGGCCGACGAGGTGGGCGGTAAGCGACTGAAATTACAGGGTGTGTATGCCCTGTATGCCCTGTATACCCACCCGGCAACTTCCAAAGTTCCGTGCCGCAACTCCAATGCGCGCGCGTATCGTCGTTCGCACACGCAGCATTTTCCCCCAAATCCCCGGCAAGTATTATTTGTATATCTTTCTCCTACCTATACAGGGTATACAAGATATACAAATATAGGAAAAAGCTGGATTTTTTTGTGTACGCCCTGCGTATGCCCTGTATGGCTCTGCGGGCTTTTATGCCTGCGCTTGTCCGGGGCCAGATTGGCGTGGGCGCATGGGCTGAGCGGCCCATCGCAATGGGCTTGGCCTATGGGGCCATAGGATTCGAGGCTCCGCTGCACGGGTGTGGGTGGTCCGGAGCCTTGCGGGAAAAGCTAAGGGCATCCGCGCAACACGAATGCTCCCTCCCCTCATGCTTCGATTTTCCCGAACTGCGGGATCGGCGGGTGATGCCCGGTGCGCTTGCAATCCGACTGGCGCATAACCTACGTGGCGTCGTATGGAAGCAACCGCTGAATGCGCTATCGATCCCCTCTGGAAACGGCGACACAGAAAGTGGGGCCGGGACAACGGCCCGGTGGGCCCTTATTCGAGCCTGAAAAGGCTTGGGAAAATTACGTCCCGCCGCTGGGAAGGCCGCCTGCTCCGGGACGTGCGGGAAACCCTGGCGGCGCAGATCGGCACTCCCACAGCAGCCCAGCGGCTGCTGATTGAGGATGTAGCCGGGCTTACTTTGCGGATTGAGAAGCTGGAACGCAAGGCGGCGTTACAGGAGCCTACCGAGGTCGAACATCGGTTCTGCGTCTACTATCGCAATTCGCGCCGCCGAGCGCTACAGGCGCTGGGTTTGACGGAAGTTGAGCCGCCGAATTCCGAAGCGGACAGCTTGGTCGAAAGCATCATGGCGAACGCGCCGAGCGAGCAGTCCGGCTGAACCCTCGCCGCCGAAAGTCCTTGCAGACTTCCGGCAATTAGCCCATTCTGCCGAGAGATAGCGGCCTCCCGCCTCAATCGAGCCGCAGAATGCAAGGGATTCGAGCTATGCAGGAAATGCTGTCGCCGGGCAAAAAGCCGAAAGTCGCAGATCGCCGGTATCTGAGGCCGGATGAGGCGCAGCGGCTAGTCGTTGCGGCAGGGTCACGAGGACGGTACCCATTCCGGGACAAGGTGCTCGTTCGCATGATCTACCGGCATGGCCTTCGCGCCAGCGAGGCTACCGGGTTGCGCTGGTCGCAGATCGATCTGGAAACCGGCACCATCCACATTGCCCGTGTCAAGGGATCGAAGGCCAGCACGCATAGCATGGATCGTGACGAGCTGCGGGATTTGCGCAAGCTCCGCCGCGAGGTGACCGGACTTTACGTGTTTGAGACCGAGCGCGGCGGCCCGCTTTCCTCCGATGCAATCCAATACATCGTTCGTGAAGCCGGTAAGCTGGCGCAGCTCGACGTTGAGGCCCACCCGCACATGCTTAGGCATGCCGCCGGTTATTGCCTCGCCAACGATGGCGTCGATACCCGGCTGATTCAGGAATACCTAGGCCACAAGGATATTCGCCACACAGTCCGGTATACCGAGCTGAGCCCGAAGCGGCTTGCGGCCGTACGGGTGCGCTGATGAGCGACACTGCCGATCTGAACATCCGGGAGCAAATAGCGCGGATCGACAAGACGTTGGCCGAAAGCGACAAGCTCCGCGAGGAAACCCGGAAGTTTGCAGCCGAGCAGCACAAGCTTGCCGCTGAAGCGCAGAAGCTGAGGCTGGATCGATGGCTGGCCCCCGCCCTGACGTTCGTCGCTGTAATAGGCGGGGTTCTGGGCGTCGCTTCGTTCATCGCGCGCGTGACAGGCTGGGCGCACTAGCTCGCCAGCTTAATCCACACGGCGAGCCCGGATAGCTGCGACACGACCGCGACCAACGCGCCCGTCGCGGCATTGGCGAGGTCATCCTTCCCGCCAGCGGCATGGTCGATTGAATCGCGCCCTCCCCGCGCCGTCCGCCGCTCCAGCCCGCAGAACTGCACCAGCAGCTTCGGGATATCCAGCAGATCGAGCTTGCCGGAATTCAAAGCGGGCAGCAGTTCTTTGTATAGATCGGACTTCGGCTTTTCGGCAGGCACATACTCAATTCCATGCTTCCGGAATTGCTCGCGCGGCCATTCGCCTCCGTAGCGATCGCCCGTGACTTGTGAGATCCGGTAGCGTCGCAGCAAGGCGGAATACTCTTCAGCCACCTGTTCGGGGCTAAAGGGCGGCAAGCGCTCGCGTACCGCATCTAACACAGCCTGCCCGGTGGAGTATTCCTGATGCGCAATGGCTATGGCAAACGCATCGCTCGAGCCACCCGATGGGTCGACGAATGCGCTGTAGGCCGTGCCCTCAACCGGCGGCAATTCGTACTGGCCAGGCACGATGCAGACCTCGATCGCCTCCCTCGAAATGAATGCCTCGACATCGGTCCGGAACTCCGCCCCGAATTCCGCCGAGGCCCATTGCGGGTCCCGCTCGTATGCATCTGTAATCACTTGCTCCGGGACCGATGGGTTCATAACCCGCGTGGGTGCGTGCCAAACCAGAACCGGCGAATGGTCTTTGCCGAAATGGCGCTTGAATTGCTGATAGAGCAGCCCGCGTTTCGCATACGGGCTTGAGGCGCCTAGCAGGAATGCGCCCGGGATGGTGGCCATGGCCGGTCGGATCGCGTCCACAATTTCGCTATCAGGATTCGCGCTTTCCTCCGAGCGCCAGAATGCGACCTCATCCAGCAGTGCGGCGATGACTGTGTAGCCCCGTGTCGTACGAAATGAAGCCGTGGCGATCTCGAGGCTGATGCGGTTCTTTAGCTCCAGCTCTTCGGTCGTCTCGCGCTCGATCAAGTCCCGCAGTGCCGCATTGCCCTGAATGAGACCCTTAGCATAGCGCAACAAAGTCCGGGCCTGCTTACGGTCTGCGGCCAGGATGAGGACCGTGCCTCGCTCGCCCGGGCCGAGGTATTGGCCCCACTTGCGAAAAATTGCCGTGTAAACAGCAATCGTCGCGAGGATGAATGACTTGCCAGCGCGCCGCCCGCATATAAGCCAGGCTTCCTGATATGGCCCGTTTGGCGGCGATTTCCGGCCGGTACACGCCTCGAACAACACGTGCTCGGCTTCCGACAGCGGCTCGCCGGTCAGCACCCGCAGGAAGGCTTTCCATGGGTCCCACGAGGCCCCTCCCCGGGCGAACCAGCTCTTCCAGACGCGCGGGTCATCTAGGGCCTCGAGCAATGTCGGTAGCGGTGCAGCCATGCAAGCGCTAGTAGTGCAGTCCGGTGCGGCGCGCTATATGGCGCGCATGTCTCGCATCGCCGCCGAGCATCTCGGGCTTGCCCGCCAGTTCTGCCGATCGGTTCGTAGTGCGGACCAGCGCGTCAATGCGGCGCTGCAGGAGGTTGTGCGGCCGCTGCATGACCGGGTGCGGCGGAAGCCTACGTGGCGCGAGGAGCAATTGGCCGGCGCGGTGTGGGTCTGGAAGCGGCACATGCCGGGTGCGTTCAGCCTGGCTGAGCCATTCGTCTTGCGGCGCAAGGGCTACCTGGCGATTTGCGCGCCGCGGATTGTGGCATCGCATTGGAAAAGCCTTGCCTGGTCGGACGATGGCGAAGAGCGCGGCGTAAGTCTTGTGATACTGGGCCTAGCGCTAGGTCCCGCGCGTTTTGAGGCAAACAGCATACCAGTTGCGGCGGTTTCGATCCATGCGTTGGCCCGGCGGA
>JAFAHH010000154.1 GCA_019237355.1 Acetobacteraceae bacterium
CTTACGCCTTTCCATCAATAGCTTGGAATGTAAAGTAGCTCACACGCCGGCAACTGCGGTTAATCGATCACTGATTTCTGCCCGGTAGTTGTGTGCGTCCAGTTCAGCAATTTGGTCGGCATTGGTGATGTTGGGTGTGGGCGGCGCGGAGCCCCCGTGTAGCGCAGCGCCGACCGCAACCGGCGGTGAAAGGGCGGTCAATTGCTTGGCGGGATGCGGAAACCAATCGATCCAGCGGCGGCGTCGTAAAGGTAGTCCGCGCCCGCCAGAACGTTTCTGCCGGTATTGACGCCGTGGCCGTCACGCCATTCGACCACAGACGGCGCCATGGGGTCTCTCGCGTCACCGGTGGTGAACGAATATTGCAGGACGGGGGTCGATGGCGGGGGCGGCGCCGCAATCGTCACCGCGATGCCGGGCGGAAACTGAGTATAGTTCGCTAGAGCCGGCGGACGATCCGCGACGTCCAGCCACAGCAGCATCTGGTCTAACCCGGTATCGATCAGGAGCGGCAGATCGATGCTGAAGCCGTCCGTCAAGCCCAGGCTCGCCATGGGCTGCAGCCAATCGGTATCGGCGTCATTGCGCTGGAGCTCGATGAAGGCGAAGCCGACCGTGTTCAGCGAGGTCAGGCCAAGCTCGAGGCCTTGAGCGCCGATGATGTAGCCACAGTGCAGCTTCTCCCCCTGGTAAGTCAAATGAAGGAATGGATTGCGCGCAGGTCCGCCGTCCGCCAAGCCGCCGATTGCGAAGCCGACGCCAAGGAGTCCGCCGTCGAAGTCGGCTGGCTGGTCCGCAGCGAAAACCTCGATCTCGGCCGAGGGATAGTCGCCCGTCCCGTCCCAACTCGCCGGCACGCCGAGAATGACGGGGACCTTGACCCACTGCCCCCAATAGACGTCTCCGCTGCTGACGAGCTGAACCTTCGTGTCCAAAGAAGGATCGAAATCTTGATAGTTGGGGCCGAGCCTTTGCCGAGGGACCAGAATCCCGACCGAGCCCGTGTCGACTTCAAACAGATGCGGCGGGCCGTCGCCCAAGGCAGCAAGGAGATGCAAGCCCGTCGACAGGCTTGAATCCGGCGTGAACGGAAGAAGGCAACTCACTTCGCTTGCCCAATGCATATGTCTCTCCTTTTGCGAGCCCGCGGCCCATCCGCGGAGAGGGCACTAAATTGCAGCTTGTGATCCGTCACTTCAAATTACTCAGGAGCGCAACCGAGTCGGGTCGCACGGATGTCGTTTTTGGATTAACACGGGAATGCGGCAGCTACCGGGCCCCAACCGCTGTCCGCATGGTCTCCTCGTGGACGGCTTTGTGGATTGGCTTGACCAGATCGGATGACCATTGCACAGGCGGGTTCAAAAGGGTCTGATGATCGGAATCCAGATCGCTCGGCGCGAGGTCAGACGCAGCTGCCTGGTCGGGCCATGTTTTCACAACATCGTTCGGCATCGTGTTTCCCTCAGGTTTTGAATTGCCGATTGAGTGAGTACGGTTCACGGCTTGCAAGGCACGGTTCGCGACGGGAATTCGTTCTGCTGACTGCACTGTGCCGATTAGAAATTCGGCATCCGATCAGCCCTTCCGTTGTGCGGTCGGCGGGTAGAGTTTCGCGGGTCGGCGATGGCGCGCGGCGAATTGGACCGACCGAGCCAGCACGGAACCGGTCGCGGAATGTCATGACTGTCTCCCGGTCACCCGCTGCATGACCGGATCCTCCCTGAATTTTAACCGTAGATGCGAGGGCAACCCCGCGCAAAGCGCTATCTCCGGATGACGGCCCTTAATCCGTGCCGCGAGGATAGCGGGAAGGCCAGCCGCCGAGTGTGAGCCAGGTCACACTTGTCGAACGTTTTCTCGCGAGGAGGTTTCAATGGCCCGGAACGTCTGGTTGTGGCACTCCAACGACAATTAGGAAGGGGCAAGTCAGTCGGCTTTACTTTTTTTACACGTCAACTTCTTCGGCTAAGGCAAGGGCGTCGTCGACCACGATCCCGAGGTAACGAACTGTGCTTTCCATTTTGGTGTATCCCAAAAGCAATTGCACGGCCCGGAAATTGCCGGTGCGGCGGTAGATGAGCGTCGCCTTGGTTCGGCGCAGCGAGTGCCTCCCGAAGAAGCTCGCGTCTAGCCCGATGGCACCGATCCACTGGGAGACCAGTCGCGCATACTGCCCTTTAGTTATGGCCCGGTTGCGGCTTGTTCCAAGGCTCGCGACGCGAGGTCTCGTGGCCGTCATAACTTCTGGCATCCTGATGCTCCTCTGCTGCAAGGGAGTATCACCTTGCACCGGTCGATTCTTGGCTCAGCAGACGAACATCAGCTTGATGATCAATCCGGCCGTGGCAGACATTTGCCGCTGATAGCGCGTCGCAAGCCGACGAGCCGTCCCGATCTTGGTCCAAGAAGACGAGGGACCTGATCAAGTCTTTTGACCGGGGCATCATGGCATTTTATCAGTTACCTGCCGAGATGGTGGGACCATCTACTCGCCGCCTGCCCCATACCATCCCTTTGTTAGAGGGATGTGAAATCGGATTCGAGACCTAAGCATTCTGGGGAGCAGAAGCTCCATCTATCACAGAGGGGCGCCTTCAGGTGTCCTGCGACAGGATGAGCGCGGTGTATGGACCAAGGCCGACGCTCCCGGAGCAGGGCATCATGTCTGCCCCCGGCTCAGCGGTCTGCAGATCGTAACTTGCAAAGTTGGTGAAGGCTGAACTGTAGCCTTCCCAGTCACCGTTGAACCGTACCCGCCACAGCCCGGCACGCGGCAGCCCGACATTATAAGAATAGTAGCTGCGATCAGCGAAATTGGCGATCACGACGACATCGTCGCCGGCACCGCCGTTGTCCCACCGGTGGAAGGCGATGACCTTGTCGGTATCGTTGACGTGATACACGTTGATGTTTTGCCCGCGCAGCCCGCGTGTGTTGTCGTACCAGTTGCGCCGCAGATGGATGAGGTCGCGATACAAATCAATGATGCCGGGAAAGCGGCCGGCATTCGACCAGTCGAGCTGCACGCCATCCGACCAGGCGCCCCAGGTCAAAAATTCCTGCCCCATGAAGATCATCGGAATGCCTG
>JAFAHH010000234.1 GCA_019237355.1 Acetobacteraceae bacterium
ACCCGCGGCCGCAGGAGGCGCAGTACCAGCGTGATCGGCTATAAACTCTGGACGCTCGGGTGCGCCCCGAGGCGACGTCGCGGAGTATGCAGACGCAGATGCCTGGTCGCAACCGCCAGGGTATACGTGTTCGCGTTGGAGAAAGCCTCGGGCCTGAAATTATTCACACCGAGTTTTGGTGAGTTTCGTAACAGTCTGAAACAGCTATGTAACTGGCTCTCGTTCTGGCGGGTTAACCATTTTGCGCAAAGTCACAGCGTTTTCAGGGAGCTATGGCTGCCTCATTTTTAGGCAGTTCAAAAAAATATAAAATCCGACGTATACTTCGGGCTTCGCGGCAGGGGGTTATGCACAGACTTATCCACCGCGGCGGTGGATTGATCTGATCAGTTTCCATTATGACGGCCGCCTGACGCTTTCCAGACGTGATTTTGACGGATACGCCTCAAGCCATCCACTCTGCGGTAGGTTTCCTGGCCTTCCTCTGGCGAGATCGCTCGCCTGCTTCCGCTCAACGCTCGGCAAGACCGGCGTGCTTACGCATTCGCCATGCACCGCCGATGCCTGGCGCATGATCCGCCGGCGCGTCGCCGATGCCAGTATGCCCGTGAAGCTCTACGACCGCACGCCGACTCGATCACCTCGACGAAGCTCGCGCGGATTGTGATCAATGCGATATATTTCGTCGAAGTTTATCCTATGGTTGGATCAGGCCAGCTTCATCCCCCAAGGCGGGCCGATGCCCTCGTGAGGGCTGCAGCGCCGAGCGTTGCCCCCGATCTGCTCGGCGCCGTTTTTAGGAGATCTTAATCGTCTCCCCGTATCGTACTCGTGTCCGGTAAAGCGCCGGTTTTCGCCGCAGATCCACATCGACAGAACACTAAAGCGGAGGCGGCTGTTTATCGGGATAACTGGGGAAGGGGAATATCCATGAAGACTACGATTACGGCATTTGCCGCGCTTCTGTTTGCGAGTTCACTTTCACCTGCAGCATACGCTCAGGCTCAGATCGGAATACCTGGAGTGGGCCAAGTCACGATTGTCCAGCCGCCACCGCCGCCCGCGCCCGGCTATGGCCAAGCGCCGCCACCGTATGACCGGCAAGCCGAGCATTGCGAACACCTGCGATATCGAGAGCACGAGCTTCGCGAACGGGTCGCGTACATGCCCTACGGGCCTGAGCGCGCCCATGTCGAGGAGGAGCTCCACTACGTGCACGAAGCACGAGCGCAGTGCTGGCACCCTTGAGATTGAGTGCAAACGGAGCTGGGAGAGCGGCCTTTCAGCAGCCTTCACGGCTACCTTGAGGGTGATCGGCTGGGGGTGGTGCCGCGCCCCCTCCCCACTTCCCCGATCGGGCGGATACTGGCGCGATCCCGGCTTTGATCTAGCAGCGAGCGACCGTGAGAATAGTTATCGGTGGTGTCCCTAGTCGCCATGTCTGGGGCCCGAGCTCACCCATGTGCTTGACGACATTTTCGCCTGGCGCCGCCCCTTCGACCCAAATACCGCGATAAGCGGCCCACTGCTCACCGAGGACTACCGCACCATATTGGCGATGCCCCTCGCTTTCTTGAAGCCGGACACAATTCCTCTGCAATTCCCCTGCAATTCCGCTGCTCGGGCCGAGTAGCGGAATTCAAGCCTAAGCTGTTGAGTCTCCTGGGCACTTTCGGGCGAATAAAGCCGCCTATTCCGCGCCGATCTGCGGATTTTTTTTTGCATTTCCGCTGCTACCAGCGGAAGCGGAGCGCCGTATTCACGGCAGCCGAGGCAGCACCTGCTCGGTCAGCAGCATAAAAGATTGATGGCTGAGCGGCGCGCATAGGAGATAGTCGAGGCCAATCTCCTCGCGCAGCCGCAGGATGTCCTCGCCGATTTTGTCGGGCGTGCCCCATAGGATGACTTCATCGAGGTAACGCTGGAGCGGATCGGCGCCGGCCGGGGTGAAGCTCCCTTGCATGACCGGCCGGTGCTGCGCGCCGAGATAGGAATTGAGGATCCACTCGGCACCGCTGCGCGCGACCTCCCTGGCCTTTCGCGCGCTGCCGGCGATTGCCACCAGGCGGGCGATCGGAATGTCGCGCCCGGCCGCGGAAAATCCGGCGGCGGCGAGCTTCTCGGTGTAATGCCGGCGTTTGGCACCGATCTCGGGGCCCGAGGAGTGTGGGTCCATCAGGATCGAGTAACCGCGCCCCGCCGCCCAGTCGAGCGCCGGCTCGGAGCTTGCCGCCAGCCACACCGGCGGATGCGGACGCTGCGCCGGCTTTGGCAATACCTCGACCTCGTCGAACCGGAAATGTCTGCCGGCGAAGCTCAGCCGCTCCTCGGTCCAGGCCTTCAGAACGATCTCGACCGTTTCCTGAAAGCGGGAGGCGCTTTCTTCGGGCGGCACGCCAAACGCGGTGAACTCGACGCGCGCAAAGCCGCGTCCGGCACCCCAGTTCACCCTGCCGCCGGAGAGCTGGTCGAGCAGCGCCACCTCTTCGGCAAGCCGCAGCGGATGGTAGAACGGGGCGAGCGACACCGCCGTGCCGATGCGCAGCCGCCGGGTGCGCGCCGCAGCCAACGTCCCCATCATGTGCACCGAGGGGCAGACGCTGAAGCTGCTGAAGTGGTGCTCGGCGAGCCAGACCGCGTCATAGCCGG
>JAFAHH010000247.1 GCA_019237355.1 Acetobacteraceae bacterium
ACTGTGCAGCGTCGGCGACGTCGTCACCAGCGCCGCGGTGTCGACCACCGCCGGCACCGTATTTGGCGCGCCGCTCACGGGCGACACCCTATAGGTGAATTCGAACCCCGCATCGGATCTCCCCCCGGATCGCCGATTAGCCCATTAGTCTAACATAACGTCCTTTATGTTAGATCAACTCACCGCCGAAATCAACCATAACGCACGCTGCGCAACTTGCGCTTTTAACGCAAATGGCGTATGTTAGGATTGAGAAAGAGAGGTCTCATGGACACGCCCGAAACCGTCCCGGCTTCCGAGTTCACCCGCAACTTCGGCCGCTACCGCATGCGCGCGCAGCGTGAGCCGGTTGCCGTCTCGAGCCACGGCCAGATCACCGGCTATTTTGTCAGCCCCGACGAATATGAGGAGTTCAAGCGCTTTCGCGAAAGCCGCCGCAGCTTCGCCACTGCGGAGCTGCCCGAGGAGAAGTTTCAAGCAATACGCCGCTCGCGCATGGATCCGCGCCACACGCATCTCGATAAGCTGCTCGATCCCGGAATAGCGGAGGCCCATGCCGATCCCTAATCCGGAACCGGGCCTCGTCATCTCTTATGCCTATCTCTGGCACCACGAACACCGGGCCGGACTGGAGGAGGGACAAAAGGACAGGCCTAGCGTCATCGTGCTCGCCGTTGAACGCGAAGCCGATGGCGCCACACTCGTTACCGTTTTGCCGATCACCCACACCGCTCCGCGCGATCCCGTTATCGCAGTCGAAATTCCGATGCCGGTCAAACGGCATCTCGGGCTGGATGACGATCCCTCCTGGATCATCATCGCCGAAGGCAATGAATTTCTCTGGCCGGGCTATGACCTGCGCACGCTTCCCCACAGCGACCGCTATGACTACGGCTTCCTGCCGCCGCGATTCTTTAATCAAGTCCTCGATGCCTTCGCGGACTGGTATAGAACGGGGCGGCGCCATCTCACCCCGCGCGAATGACCCTGCTCATGAGGAGCAGTTATCCTCGCCGGCTGGGAGAGCGGTCACTTGGCCGGTACCGAACTTCTTATCGAAATGGTTCAAAAATGTCTCGATCAGATGGCCATGATAATAGCCATACACCGCTGTTGATACGTTCTGATTTCGCGGCTTCATGATATTGAAGACGAGGCGGCCTTGCTCGGTCTTCGGTCTAAACCATGCCCTGGCGTGCCACTCTTTCGCCTTCTGCGTGTAGTATTTGCCGTCCTCACTTCTCTCCCAGGTCGTGATCTTTCCCTCCGGTTCCTTTTGGGCGATTTTGGCGTTAAGGGCTTTGAGCAGGGCTTACGCGTCCGACGTGGCGAAATAGACGGCCATAATCACCACCTCCCGCCGACGCGCCCAAGATCGGTGCAAGCGCGTTCTCGGTCCGGTGAACCGTGAATGCCGGAAGACATCAGCGCGTTGGCGCCGCTGGTCGTCACGGTCGTCATATCGAACGGAAAACTGTCCCGGTACGCCGCATTGCAGGGCGGCTCATGCTGCCGTATCATTGCCGCCTCGGCACGCCGGCGATCATCGTTTCCGAAGATCAGGGCCGCGTTCAGGCACAGCTCCTGGCCCAAATCGAGGTGCCGGCGCCACTCCGGCCACTTCTCATGCCCCAGCACCCGATCCTGCATATTCGCGGCTTCGCCCAGATACAGCAGGCGCCACAGCGAAACCGTCTGTGCGCGGGCATCAAAAGGGCAGGCGTAAACGCCGTAAATGCCAGACGCCGCCGGCAACCGCCGACAACCGGTTCGCGCCAGTACCCTCGATCCCAGCGCATAGGACTTCACGAACATCATATCCAGAACTCCTTTCCTGCCGGTCCCCCCCGCCCGCTTGGCGGGCACCACCGGCACAATCGTTGATGCCACGATCTTCAATGCGCCGTCCTCGCCTCGAAGAGAATCGGAGGTTTTATGTGGCCGTCGGGCAGCGAATCGCCAAGTTGCGGACCGGCCGCCTGACGCAGGAAGCGCTGGCGAACAAGACCGGGCTCACCCGGACATCGATCATCAATATCGAAAAAGGCAGGCAGCAGATCCTGCTTCACACCCTGATGGACATCTCTCGGGCCTTGCAAGTCCCCGTGGGCGAACTGATACCGGAGCTCGATAACCTGGACATGATGCTGCGCAACAAACCTCGGACGCTTGAACTGGATCCAGGCCGCTGCCTCGAAATCGCGCCGCTAGGGGGAGATCATGGCCGTTCGACGAAAGCAAATACGTGAGACCGTGCAGAAACTTCTCGCCGCGCACAACATCACCGCAGCGCCGGTCGATGTTGACCGTATTGCACGACGCTTGGCATAGCGATAACGCGGGATAAAGTCGAAAACGATATTTCGGGTTTCCTCTATCGAAGCCGTTCTCCCCATCCAGGCCCATGACGAGCTGACGCGTCTCTTCGATACTGTCTAGCGTTCATCTGCAAGCCCTACCAGCTCGCCGGCTTGCTGTCGGGCGCCGCCCGGCCACCACCACCGGATTCGGAAGCTGGCACGGCCCTTATAGGGCTGGATATGCCGCACGCTGGAGGACACCGCCATCAGCGAGGCCGAAGGCTTCGCGCTCGGCGTCAGCAACGTCACGTGCATTCCCAGCTCGCCGGTGACGGCCGGCCATCGCTAAATCGCTGACTCTCATTTCAAATGATTGCGCCGTTGCCTTCCGGCACGATCGAGGTCGCCGGGCACAGCGAAGACGCTTGCACAAAGGTTAAAAGCCCCTTCCGGAGTAGGTTGTCGTCGCGCTCACGTAATGTCCCCGGTATTGGGCCCTGAACGAGCGGACGCAGTCAGTATACAACGTACGATTTTTGATTGGTCCGCATTCCTTGATCAGGCGGTAGCTCCAAGAAGCAGCATTCGTCCGAAAGTAGTAGTCATGAGAATGACCCTGCTGGATCGCTTGTCTGGGCATCTTCTCATGGGACAGCGCGGCGGCGTTATCTGCGTCGAGTTTGACCTCCTGTGTGGCGCTTGCCTCGCTGGCGCCAAGAGACGCCGGCTCGGAAACCGGTTGCGCCCCAGAGACCTCGCGCCGTCGCATATCAAGGATAGCGGGGCTGTCTCGAGGAGGGGTGCTCAATGTCGCTTCGGCGCCCAAGCCCAGTAATTCTGCCTTTACCGGGACCGGCGGCTGGACCGGTCTTACTTCGATGTCCCGGTCGCGGATCTCGGAACTTTTCGGCGTTTCTTCGCTGATATACAGGCCCGAGAAAGCTGCAATGGCATAAAAGACAATACTCGCGGCGGCAGCAAGCCCAAAACCGGCGAGATCGAGAAGCATGCTCAGCGGCGTAAGGCGCGGTTTTCCGGTTCTATTGGCCATGGCCGAGACCCCAATCCTGTAGTCGAATTCCCGAAAATTGGCGGTGATCGCGTTCATGTTCCACTTCTCAACTCTCCTGGCAATAGATTTGGTTAATTTGTCGTCCGCCTACATGATTTGAGGGACTCGCCCGCATCGCTTGCCGGCCACCCACTAGTTGCCGGGCATCCTTTCTGAATGCCTGTAGCTTCGGCGAGAAACCATGCCGCCAGCCGCAGGGCGGTTTTACTCGGCCGTAGCGGCTGCCAAAGCCTGGCGCGAGGGACGGCCCCTTGTCGCTATACCCGCATACCCGGTACCTACAGCGGGTCCAATCTGTAACCGACCCTGTGTCGTGGCTTAACGCGGGCGGGTGGCACGAGCTGTGGGAAATTGATCACTGTCGCGAGGCCAAACGTGGTCGGTGCAAGGCAGCCGAGGCGGGGCAGAGGCGAAAGAATGCGGTGCACGGCCAGGTTGGTCCGCAAGGATGGCCGCGACCTCGAAGAATTTCAGGTCCTCGTTAGCACCAAAATACCAATTGCGAGATTAAGCATGAAGGGGACGATTATACTTGATTTTGCCGGGGTCAGATTACTTGCCGTATACCGCCCGGCCCATCTTTCTACTTGGCGCGCCAGACACAATATGTAGGGCGCGGGTATCCCCAAGATCGGGGGGTAAGCCGGTTGAAAACAGGTGCCGGGGCCGCGACCGCGCCGCCCTCGATCTCTCTGCCCATAAAGTGGGCGGGGGTCTAGCTGTTGGATGACTGCACTAGCTCAATCAGGGCAATGCGGCGGTCGATCTCGGCCAGACGCCCGATGATCGGCGTCCGCCTCGTGAAGTCGAGCGCGTGCAGCAGTGCGTAGACGACCGGGCGAACATCCCGCAAGGCGGCAAGGTGAGATCGCGGGGAGCGGCAATTCGATGGCGAACCACGGATCGACGGTCACGGCCTCGATAAAGTCGCGGGCGTGTATCACGGTGCCGGATAGGGCCTCGTCTTCGAGACTGTCACAGCGCGCTGTGATGGCCTCGCGGGCTGTGTCAGTGTGCTGGTGCGCCGGCGCTTGGCATCAAGCTCGGCTTGCGCAATGGCGCGGGCCTAAAGATCAGCGCGCGCACCTCGTCATAACTCGCCGCTTTGCGGTCGTTGAATACATCAGCCGCAGATAGGGCCGCAGAATTTTGGAGATCAAGGAGCCGATAAGGGGCTGCTGCTTCTTCCGCAGCAATGCCCGATCAGAAGATCGAGGGTGCCGTCACCTCTGATGTCGAATTCGGCGCGGATGTGATGAAGCGCGCCGATCAGGCAAGCTGCTCGCCCGCTGCATCGTGCATCGCGCGGCGCATCCATCTCGTGCCGTTGTTGATGTCGCCGAGACATGCTCGCGTGCAAGCCTTAAGGCCATAGACCTCAAACGCGTGCTGCCAGGCGATAAACTCCTCTTCCGACATCTGATATCGCCAACACGCCTCCCTCGAGTGATTCGTGCCGCTCAACACCGCAGCCACGACCGCGGCTTTGCGACGGGCTACCCACCCTCCTCGTATTGGGCGGCGGCGGTAGCTCGGTCGGGGATGGGGTTTGAGCCATTGCGGGCGAACCATGGATAGTCAACAAAGCCTAGAATAGTCACCTGCCGCCGACGATACTCTGCTGAGGAGAACTTTGCACGCAGCCCCATAATCTGCGAGCGCTGCTCGGCCACCGTCGTCAACGGACCTTGCGTTCGAAAACCGGGTTGGCTGGACAGCGCCTGACACTTTTAGCGCGCATGAATGTCGCTACTGTAGTCTCACATTCGACTTGACCATTGTTCGCATGCCGAGAACTCCGCTAGGAACTCTCATCCCGCTTGCCAAAGCCAACGCATTCGACCGGCCCGGCAACATTTTCTGCCCGAGAAAAGAGTTGCTCAAATTGCGCCGCCGAGAGCCATCTCCGAAGGGAGTTGAATTCGAAACCCGGCACGAGGCCCGCCGCGGCGCGTAAGATCTCTGTAATCATTGGGTAATCAATTGGGCCGTGGTTGGCGATGTCATAGGCGAGGTCAGTCTCGTGATCGAGCACGACATCGAGGAGGGCGATAATGTCTTCTATCGTCGTCGCCGATGCGCGCCGGATCTCGGCCGTTACCGCTTGGATATCGAGCAAGAGTCGTGCTTGCCGCTCGCGCAATGACGCGAGGTCGGCGCTCCGGATCTCGACCTCGGCTATTGCTCTGGCGAGCTCATGATGTTCATTCTCGAGCTTCGCCCATCGCCGGTGCAGCGCACAGATTGAAGAGTGAGTGGGCGTTATCATCCCGTTCCCCTTCAGGCTAGGCTCTGAAGGCTCTCGCACGGCCAAATTCGACCGATCGAGCCCGAGAGTATCCGGTTGCGCGCGGAGCGTACCGTCCAAAAAACGTCAAATGCGCGTCCGTACATACCCCTTCGGTCAAGCTGAGCGTGGTCCTGCTGATCGGTACAAAATGTCTTTCGTCCAAACCGGTCCCCGATTACTTTGTCGCTGCCGGCGCGGCTTCTTTTATCGTGCCACCCACGCGCTGCGCTGATCACTAACGCCGCTTGAAGGCCCGCAGGGAACTCAGGTCACGGTAACTCTGAATGCGAGTGGTGCGGAGACCGCGAAGGCCGTAGACGTCAAACGCGCGCTGCCAAGCAGAAAACTCCTCCTCCGAGAGCTGGTAGCGGCGGCAGGCTTCTTGAACAGTGATCACTCCGGCGCGCACTGCTGCCACGACCGCGGCTTTGCGGCGCACCACCCATCTCTTGGTGTCCGGCGGCGGAAGTTCAGCATTTTTCCGATCCATAGGCGTCAGCGGCGTCGGGTGGATGAAATGCTCATAACGCCACGAAGCAGCGTGGTGGCGATTTGTGTCAAATGATATCAGAATGTAACTGGCTGCCCAAGGGTTTTCAATCTCTGAGCGTGAGCGTTCTCTCACTTCGATTTTCGCGAACCAAGGCGTCACTAGCGTCGTCCATATATCTGATACTTCCGCCCGGCTCAGGAAAATTGGTCAACGAGCTGCATATCGCTCGAAGCCGGCAGCTCGTCGACGCACGTGCTTTCTTGTGGGCTAAGTGGCAGAACCGGTGACATCTGTATCTGGTTGACACATCGATTGCCAACGCGGCAGTCAATCCGGCAAGCAGAAGGTGCCGGCGCGATGCCAGAAGCAGACCACATGCGGCGAGGAGAAATGTGACGTATTCGTACCTGGAGTGATTTTGCCATCGCGAGGAACGACCAGGTAGCTGCCCTCGGGGGCGGCGCCCACTCTCGGGAAATCGCTGCGCGATATCAGAACCTCGAGCAAAAGCGCCATGGCCCGCAGAATCGCGGCCACCCTGATGGAGTGCCAGGCCGAGGAAACCTTCAGCGGCGTCTATCTCAACGCCGTCAAAGGGATCGAATGGCTATTCAGCACCGCCTACGCCGACCTCGTATCGATCGGTGATTTCGATCCCGCTTCGCTGTTCACCGAGCCGACGACGGTCTTCCTCAACATCAGCCTGCGCACGCTTGAGACGACGCCGGCGATCGCTCGCGTGCTC
>JAFAHH010000195.1 GCA_019237355.1 Acetobacteraceae bacterium
TGTTGCGACACGATGGCCTGCAGGAAGCCGGCGAACCCGGCCGGCCTCGTGCGCCAGGGGAGTGGACCTGCCGCACGCTCGACTGTCGCGAAATCGGGGTCACGCAGCACCAGCGCCTCGATCGCGGCGCGCGCCCCCGCGGGAATCTCAATTATTTGCATCCGGCTGCTGGGGACGCTGACCCTAAGCCTTGGTAGATCAGCTTGCAGTCAGCGCAACCTTTGCTTGTAGAAGTGAACAAAATCTGTATTCTCACCGGGACCAAAGACCGTTCTGGAGCACAAATTGAGTTCTCTCGAAAGCTGCGACAACCAAGCCACTCGGCCTGCCCGTTCCGAGAAACCCTTCGTTGCCCTAATTCTGCAGGGCGGGGGCGGATTGGGCGCCTACCATATCGGCGCCTATCAGGCACTGCACGAAGCCGGCTATGCGCCGGATTGGGTCGCAGGCATTTCCATCGGGGCCATCAACGCCGCGATCATCGCCGGCAACCCGGCCGAGCAGCGGCTGGAAAAGCTGATCCAATTATGGGAGCAGATCTCCCGCCCGGATTGGTTTACGCGGGCCTGGCGAGACCTTACCCCCGAATGGTTCAACCGTTATAGCTATTGGGAGGCGCTAAGCCTCGGCCAGCCTCATTTCTTTAACCCCCGGCCGGTCAATCCCTGGTTGGCAGAATATGGTTCGGTTCAGGCTACCAGCTTTTACGATACGGCACCGTTGCGAGCGACCCTATGCCGCTTGGCGAATTTCGATTTGGTTAGCCAAGGCCCAATGCGGATCACGCTGGGGGCCACCGATATCGAGACCGGCAATCTCGTTTTTTTCGACAATAAAAACGGAACGCCTCGGATTGAGCCCGAGCACGTGATTGCCAGCGGGTCATTGCCGCCGGGCTTTGCCGCTACTCCCATCGGCGCAAAGTACTTCTGGGATGGAGGTTGCGTCTCGAACACCCCCCTGGAGGCGGTACTGGATGATCAGCCGGAAGGCCACAGCCTCGTCTTTGTAATTGACCTCTGGGGCCCATCGGGCAAGCCACCATCCTGCATGGAGGATGTGCTGTGGCGGCAGAAGCAGATCCAGTATGCAAGCCGAACTGCGCACGCGATCGAGGCCGCGGCAGCGAAGGTCAATCTGCGCCATGCCTTGCATGCTCTGAATGCCGCGTCGCCGGGCGTGATCGATTCCCCGCTCGATGAGCATACCTTCCTTACAAGCGGAGACCGGATGGATATCGTGCACATTATATATCATCCGGATAAAAATGAGATTTCGTCCAGTGATGCGGAGTTCTCGCGCCCCTCGATTGCAGCCCGTTATGAGGCGGGGCTGGCGGACATGCGTCACGCTTTGGCATCAGCGCCATGGTTTGAGCACGAAAAGCCTCCGCATCTCGGGTGCGTGATCCACCGTGCAAGCCGCGGCAAGATTGAGACCCGATTAGGCCGGAGTTGATGCCGAGCATGACCTTGGGGTTAGAGTTGTGGGCGGTGAGCGCATCGGGCTGCTCCCTGTCACAGCTCAGGAGCCGAGGGCCATGCCAGAATCTCGAAAGGGCCTAGCAAACGCACATCCAGGACCGATCCGGGCCGCCTGGCAAGCGGGCAAGCCGGCGCGTAACGCCTGGATGACGATTCCCGACCCCTATCTGGCCGAGTTCGTTGCGGCGCGCAGCGAACTCGAGGCGGTGACCCTCGACCTGCAGCACGGGCTTTTCGACACCCGCGCTGCGGTCGACGCCATGCGGGCAATCGAGTTGCGAGGCAAAGCGCCGCTGATCCGGCTGCCGGGCAATGACGCGGCGCTCATTGGATTCCTGCTCGACGCCGGAGCGGCCGGGCTGATCGCGCCGATGATCGAGAGCGCTTCGCAGGCGCAGCAGCTCGTCGATGCCTGCCGCTACGCACCAAAAGGGCGGCGATCCTACGGCCTCACGCGCGGCGGTATCGATCCGAAGACGGACGCGTTTGCGTTAGCCGAGGAGGTCGTGCTGTTCGCCATGATTGAAGCCGCCGGCGCGCTCGAGGCGTGCGCGCGGATCGCTGCGGTCGATGGACTTGACGGGCTATTCGTCGGCCCGGGCGATCTTGGTATTTCCCTCGGGATCGGACCCGGCCAGGACCGGGAAGAAGCCGAAATCACCGCCGCGCTCGCTCGCGTATCTCAGGCGTGTAAGGCGGCCGGAAAGCGCTGCGCGGTGCACGCGGGCAGTGCCCGATATGCCGCCAAAATGGCGGCCAACGGATATGATCTTGTTACCGTATGGGTGGACGTTGTCGCGATCGGCGCCTCGTTGGCCGAGGCGCAACGGCAATGGACAGAGCAAGCGTCGCGATCATAGGGCGACAGAGGAGTCCCAGCCATGGCAAAAGTCTGGATCGAAGCTGCGCTCAACGGGCCTTGGGGGCGGGAGCGCCAGCCCGGCATGCCGTTGACTGTAGAGGAAATCATTGCCGAGGGCATCGCCGCGGCCGAAGCGGGCGCGGCGATTATCCACATCCACGCCTATGACCCCGATACCGGGCGGCAGCGCGATGAGTGGCCGATTTACACCCGCATCATCGAAGGGATTCGCGCGCGGGCAGATGCGATTGTGTACCCAACGATTCCGCTCGCCGGCTCCGATTATGCCGGTAGCGCCGACCGCCGGTTTGGCCACACCGCCGAGCTCGCGCGACGCGGCCTTCTGGAATGGACCGTCGTCGATCCCGGCTCGGTCAGCTTCGTGCGCTTCGATGAGCTCGGCGGCACGGCTCCGGGTTTCATCTATGTCAATCCGCTTGACGACGTGCGCGATGGCCTACGCATCGCTCGCCAGTATGGCCTTCACCCAAGCTACGCGATCTACGAGCCAGGATTTACCCGGCTCGGGGCCGCACTGGCGGCGATTGCTCCCAAACCTCCGACCCCGGTCTATCGGTTGATGTTTTCCGACGAATTTGCCTGGGGGTTTCCACCGCGCCCTGAATACCTTGATGCCCATCTGACACTTTTGGCCGAAACGGCCCCCGGCGCGCCGTGGATGGTAGCCGGGCTTGGTGTGGATATCCGGCCGTTGATTGCACCGGCAGTGGAGCGGGGTGGGCATGTTCGGGTCGGCCTTGAGGACGCCCCTTGGAGGAGCGAACTCGGCAACCAGCAGTGGGTCGATGAAGCCGTTCGCCTCGTGCAGGCGGCGGGGGGCGAGCCCGCAACCGCGGCTGAGGTGCGGCTCACCCTGCGCGAACCAGGCTAGAGCAGATCGCGATCAGGTGGAATCGCCGAAGGCGATCCACATTGCGTGAATCTGCCCGCAAAACGGATATAGAGCGTTCCACTTGAGTGGAAACCGCTCTAGCAGTCTGCGGAAAAAGCAAGACCAGAGCTCTGCCCTG
>JAFAHH010000639.1 GCA_019237355.1 Acetobacteraceae bacterium
GCGAGTTTGGCAGCAGCGGCACACTGAGGTATTGAGGGGAGCCAGCAAGGTGCCTGACGAACTCACGATCGTCCATGCCGAGGAACCGTGTTGTCCGCCGAGTGTTCCACGCACTTGTAGTGTGCCGCCGCAGATCCGCTCAGCTGCAGTGATCACCAACAACCGCCTTCGGCGTCCTGATCCTTAATGCCTTTCCCGTTTCGGGAATTATGATTGTAGTCATTCCGCTGGCATTGCGACGGATGCGGATGTGGCCCCATTCTTCCCGCATCCCAAGGCGCTCCTGAATCTTCTGGATAGGAACCTGATGCTCGGCGGCGAGCGCTAACTAAAAGCGAGACATGATCTCCGGCGATGAGTCTCAGCCGCTCGAGCAGCCGGGTGGTCGGAGTAGGGACTGGCGTGGGCGGGGCTCCGGCTCCGGCGCGACAAACGTTGCTCCAGAGGAACACCGGCGCTGATTTTCGAGCTGGGTGGCGACGGGTGGGGCGCCAGTGAGACGGGAATACACGTCATCGCTCCAACGGATACGATTGCCGCACAAGAGGCTGCTACTGAAAGCCTGATGCATTGACGCTTCTTATCGAACCGGGTTTCCGCGTGGGAACGACTGGAGCGCCCATCCCCGTTGGTGTCCCGTATGGTGCAATCGCGCGCCTCACACGGTCTCGGCCAGCCGCGCCGTCCGCTTGCTTGCCAGCGGCCCGCCGCAGCATGGGCACAGGGAAACGGTCGGTGTGGTATCGTGGGGCACCACAACCCACACCTTATCGGTGGGCGCGACGATCCCCCCGACGCGCCGGACGTTGCCGGACCAGCCGGGCAGATCAGAGTTGGGCGTTCGGCGTCTTCGCGGCCTCACCTCACGACGTTTCCGACCCTCCCCAAAAGCCGCCGCCAGACCACGCATCAACGGAACGATCGGCCGCAGCGATAGCTACTTCAGAATCGGCTTCCCGGCGCCGTGCTCCTGGACCAGTCGTATCGTGCTCAAGACGCCGCGGCGGTTGCAATTGCGACCGGTCTGTCGGCCATGGTGCGCAGGTTCGGCTCGGGCCGCGTGATAACCTTCTCCCGCTCCACTCGATGCACCAACGCGCCAAGATGCGCCGGCTGTTGCTGTCGCAGCCATGGCTCTGCCGCTAGGGCGGCGCACAAATCGCGATACCCGGCCGCCCGCCGCTTGGCGATCGAGCTACGCGAGAATTCCGCATCGCTGTTTGGGATCTGATCCGCCTCCGGCCGGTACACGATGTGCACGATGTCAAGCCGACGCGCGGTGAGGGTCGGATCGTCTGGCACCGCCGCTACCTCCGGAACGTCCGCCGCCTTCAGCAGGCGCACCGCGTGGCGCAGATTTACCTTCGTCGCCACCGCATCGATGTGGCGGGCCGTGCGGCTCGCATACTGAATCTGCTTTGCACGCCAAAGGACGTCATTCATGGTCGCCGGCGGCGGTCCGGTTGGATCCCATAGATCGATGACGAAAACCACAAGCCGCGGGTGCCCGGGTTCGTCTATGACTGCATCGAGCGGCGTGTTGGAAACGCAGCCACCGTCCCAATAGGGTGTCCCCTTGACCAGTGTTGCCGGAAATCCGGGAGGCAGCGAGCCGCTGGCCAGCACATGCTCTGGTCCGATTGTCTGGCGGTGGTTGTCGAAGAACTCCAGATTCCCGGTCGAAAGATTGGTCGCTCCCAGGCTCAGGCGAGTGCTTCGGCTGTTGATCAGCGAGAAGTCCGCGAACCGCCGTAGCGTAAACAGCATCGGCGTGGTGTCATAGAAACTCACCTGCTGTGGCGCCGCCCGCGCGACGAGGAACGGGTTCACCGGCCGTGGAGTAAAGAAATAGGGCTGTCCGAACAACAATGCCCCAGCATTGCTGGCCATGTTGTGCCACGTCTGCCAAGGCCCGGGAGGCAGCGCCACCGGCAGTTCCGGCCAGGAGATCGCTTCCCACAGCGCCGTCAAACGGTCCACGCGATCTTCCGGACGATTGCCAGCAATGATCGCAGCATTGATGGCGCCGATCGAGATGCCGGCCACCCAGTCCGGATGCCGGCCCTGCTCAGCCAGGGCCTGATAGGCACCGATGTGGTATGCGCCGAGCGCTCCGCCGCCCTGCAGCATCAATGCAAAGGTGGGCGTCTCGTGGGATGTCTTTGAGATCGGCCGTACGTTCATTTCCCGCTCCCCATTATTGTGCAGCACAACATAGCGCAGGCGGTGCAGGGAGCGAAGGAAGCATTTCAGTGCCAGCTGGACCTGATTATGCCCCGGGCGAGTTCAGTGCGGAGCAGCCGCGGGGCGATCCATTCGAAGCGGCAGGACGCGATCTGAAGCAGGCGGGCAGGGAGGTGCTATGAGACGTGGATGATCACAACAGACACCCACACTGAAATCTTCACCCCCGCGGAGCGCGCCTACATCCGCAGCGAACTGGACCGCTACTTCACGACGCTCCCGACCGTCGCC
>JAFAHH010000799.1 GCA_019237355.1 Acetobacteraceae bacterium
GGCCCCGTCCCCGCCGCTCCGGGAGCCTGTGCACACCGGGGCCGCCTCCGGCGCCGTCCTGACGCCAACCTGGGGCTGAGCGGCCCCGTTTCTGCGCGTCGATGATGTTACGTATCAGTAACATATTGGACACGGAGCCTCGGCTAGAGCGGTTTGCACTCACGTGGAACCGCTCTAGATTTTTTGGTGCGAGCAGATTCACGCGATGTGGATCGCTTCCGCGATTCCACCTGATCGCGATCTGCTCTAGCGGCCGCAGAACGCCTCCCCGCTGTTTCATCGGTTTAGTGCCTCCTGTCATGCTCAACGGCAGCTTCGGACCGGGGCCGATCGCGAGAGCGCGATGGGGTCCCGGTCGCGCGCTCCTTGAATTGCCAGCAATTCCAGTCAAGCGCGATCTGCTCGGTGCAGGCTCTCCGTTATGCTTGCGCAGGTGGTGATCAATCTTGCCCTTACTACCGAGCTGTCTTGACACCCGAGCGGATACAGGCGAGCAGATCATCTTCACCAAACGGCTTGGGGAGGTAGCCCAGGACGCCAGCGCTCAGGGCGCGTGCCCGAACGCCATCGTCGGGGTAAGCGGTGATCAGAATGGTCGGAATGGTCTTGCCCAGGGCCAAGAGGCGAAGATGCAGCTCAAGCCCGGTCATCCCCGGCATGTTCACGTCCGCGATCAAGCACGCAGTGCGCTGAACATGTTCGGAGGTCAGGAAATCCTCCGCGCACGGGTAGGATACCGCGACGAATCCCAACGACCGCATGAGACCCGTTATGGCCTCGCGAACGGAGTCATCATCGTCGATAATCGAAATTAAGGGCTTTTTCCGCACTCGAAGCTCCACCCTCCAAATTAGTGCTGTGCGGAGACCCGTGCCATCGCACGGCAGGGCATGTGTCGTAGCCCATTGGGAAGGATCGGCTATACGAGGCGCGTAGATGACTATACGAACGTTTAGGCGCTGCCCCAACTGGGTGCGAAGCGAGTGAGTCTGCCCGATGGGTTGGGGGTGACCAAGATGCTTGGACCGCCCCCCGCGGGCTTCATCTATGCCGAAACAATCGCGCGCCACACCTGGTTGCTCGCTC
Organism: Acetobacteraceae bacterium; assembly: GCA_019237355.1. GTDB lineage: Bacteria > Pseudomonadota > Alphaproteobacteria > Acetobacterales > Acetobacteraceae > JAFAHH01. The sequence continues at coordinate 1,087 of JAFAHH010000799.1, forward strand.
AGGCCCCGGTTGATTGAAGCGGCGCCCGGTGGGATAATCCGGAATGGTTTGGCGGCGCGCGCACCGTGAGTCGCGGTCGAGACGTGTCCTGTCGATACGGGATGGGACCGCGTATGCCGCGCATCATGCTGGCGAGCGCTGACAATGACCGCGCCGTCGTCGACCGTCATTGCCATCGACGACGATCCGGCAGTGCGGGAGGCTCTGGGGAGTCTGCTGCGGTCTGTTGGCCTACAAGTGAGGTTGTTCGCTTCAGTTGCCGAATTTCTGAAAGCCGGTCGTCCCGAGGGACCCACCTGCCTCGTGCTCGATGTTCGATTGCCCGGGCGAAGCGGTCTTGATTTCCAACGCGATCTCGCCTCGGCGAACATTTCTTTGCCCGTCATCTTCATTACCGGTCATGGCGATATTCCGATGTCCGTTCAGGCGATGAAGGGAGGCGCGATAGAATTCCTGACCAAGCCATTCCGGGACCAGGATTTGCTGGATGCGATTCATCTCGGGCTGACGCGAGACCGCTCCCGGCTTGAGAATGAAAGAACGGTTGCGGCGCTCCGCGCACGCTTCGATAGCCTGACCCCGCGTGAGCGCGAAGTAATGGCCCTGGTCGTTACAGGACGGCTGAACAAACAGATCGCTGGCGATCTGGGCGTGAGCGAGATCACCGTGAAGGTCCATCGAGGGCAAGTGATGCGAAAGATGGGCGCCTCGTCTTTACCCGATCTGGCGCGAATGGCAGACAAGCTGAAGCTGACGGCGGAAGAGTCACAAAGTTCCTAGCGCATTCCGAGCCAGGAAGATTTAACTCCGGTAACTTCCATTGATGTCGATATACTGATGCGTCAGATCGCAGGTCCAAACCGTGGCCCGGCCATCGCCGAGGCCCAAATCGACCGTAATCGCCACCTCCCGCCCCTTCATATGCGCAACAACCGGGATCTCGTCATAATCCGGCACGACGGCGCCATTGCGCGCCATCCACACCCCGCCGATCGCTACAGACAGCCGGTCCCGGTCGGCTGGCTCTCCAGCCTTACCCACAGCCATCACGATACGCCCCCAATTTGCATCCTCGCCTGCAACGGCGGTTTTCACCAGCGGCGAGTTGGCGATCGATAGCGCGACCCGTTTCGCCGAGCTGTCCGAAACTGCCCTCGTTACCTCGATCTGCACCAGCTTCTGCGCCCCTTCTCCGTCCCGTACCACTTGCAGCGCGAGATCGTGCAGCACCTCATTCAGCCGGGCGGCGAAGTCCCCAAAATCTGCGCTGGCATTGCCCGCCTGGCCGGTGGCAAACAGCAGCACGGTATCAGAGGTGGAGGTATCGGAATCTACCGTGGTGCAGTTGAAGCTACGCTCGACCCCTGCCTGAAGGATTGCTTGCAGGGGGCCGGCCGGCGCACGAGCATCGGTGAACACGAAACAGAGCATCGTCGCCATATCGGGCGCAATCATCCCGCTGCCCTTGGCAATGCCGCTGATCCGCACCTCGCGGTCTCCTACCCAGGCTACTCGCGTTGCGCCCTTCGGGAAGGTGTCGGTTGTCATGATTGCGCAGGCGGCATCGGACCAGCCGTGGTCTGAAAGCATCCCCGCCAAGCTGGGGAGTGCCGCAATCAGCCGGTCGTGCGGGAACGGCTCCCCGATAACCCCGGTGGAGGCCAAGAACACCCGCCGGTCTGAGCACCCGAGCAGGCGCGCCGCTGCCGCGGCGGTCGCCCGGCATGCCTCCTGGCCAGCCCGGCCGGTGAAGACATTGGCATTGCCCGCATTCACGACCAGTGCCCGGGCCTCGCCGCCCGGCAGCGCTGCCTGGCACCAATCGACGGGAGCTCCCGGGCACCGGTTTCGGGTAAACACCCCAGCAACCGCGGTTCCCGGGGCCAGTTCGGCCAGAACCACATCATTGCGGCCCTGGTAGCGAATGCCCGCTGCTCCGGCCGCCAGCCGGAGCCCTCGGATAGGGGGCAGCTCCGGAAACGGCAGGGCGAGGGGCGATATGGTCATTTTCCGGGTGCGGCCGGGGCAGCACCCGTCCCAGACCCAGCCGGCGGGGCAGCGCCCCCTGCTGCCCCGGGCGGCGCCGTCCCGGTGGGACCAGCCGGCGAACCATCCGGATTGAAGCGCTCGATCTTCACATCGTTACGAGCCTGTTCGATCACTTGCTGTATATCCTGCTGGATCATCTGCTGGCGAAGCTGGTTCTTCGCTTCGTCGAAGGTCGGAGCCTTGGCTTGGCGCTTCTCGAGCACTTGGATCACGTGCCAGCCAAACTGGGTATGAACCGGAGTTTCGGTATATTGCCCGGGCTTGAGCGCAAACGCAGCCGCGGCAAATTCTGGCACCATATCGGACTGCTTGAACCAGCCCAGATCGCCGCCCTGGCTGGCGCCTGGGTCCTTGCTGCTCGCTTTGGCAAGGGCAGCAAAGTCCGACCCCGCCTTGAGTTGAGCGATGATCTTCTTGGCCTCATCCTCGGTCGGAACCAGGATATGGCGGGCATGCACTTCCTCAGCGCCGGGCTTGCCCGCGATCTCTTGCTCGTAACGGGCCTTCACCGCCTCTTCGGTAATCTTGGGCCCGACTTCCTTCTGGATCAGCGCGTTCTGGAGCGCGCGGTCAGCCGCATCCTCCATTTGGCGCTGCACGGCCGGGTCTTTGTCGAGCCCTTCCCGCTTGGCCTCGATTGCGAGCGCCTTGCGGTCGATTAACTGGTTGAGGAGCATCGAGTACAGCATCTGCGGCGGCAAGTTCCGCAACTGTTCGGGGAGCGTCCGGGCCGTATCATTCAGATCGCTCATCCGGACCTCTTGATTGTTCACCTTGGCGACCACTGGGTCGGCTTTCGCGCTCTGCGCACCCGGTGAGCCGGCTGCGGGGAGCGACCCTGCTGACGGCCCGCTAGGTGAGGCATGCCCGGCTGCCGCTCCTGCTGGCGGCGAAGCGGGTGTCGCCGGTTCGGCAGCCATACTGGCGGCACCGAGGAGTAGCGTGGCCGCCGCTGCGGCAAACGCATGACGGGGGCGAAACTCTCGGAAAAAAAGCATCATGATCCCCTAGCAAATCTCCGTTTAGTTGACCGGAGTCTATACGGGTCCTATCTGAGCCGTGGTGGCCGGCCCGGTATTGTGGTTACGGCGCGCTGCGTTTCCCCGAAAGGTTTGCATGTTCGCTAGCATAGCCCGCGCCATCTTTGGCACCGCCAACGACCGATCCCTCAAGGCATACCAGCGGCGGGTGCCGCAGATCAACGCCCTCGAACCAGGCATGGAAGCTCTGTCCGATGAAGCGCTTCGCGCCAAGACGACCGAGTTCCGTGAACGCCTCGCGGGCGGCGCCACGTTGGACGAAATTCTACCCGAGGCTTTCGCGGTGGTGCGGGAGGCCAGCAAGCGCACGCTTGGGCAACGGCATTTCGATGTCCAGCTCATCGGGGGGATGGTGCTGCACGATGGCAAAATCGCGGAGATGAAGACTGGCGAGGGCAAGACCCTCGTTGCTACGCTTCCCGTTTACCTGAATGCGCTCGCGGGCAAGGGCGTGCATGTGGTTACGGTGAATGATTACCTCGCCCGGCGCGACGCCGAGTGGATGGGTCAGATTTACGGGTTTCTCGGCCTATCGGTCGGCGTGATCGTGCACGGGCTCGATGAGCACCAGCGCCGTGCTGCTTACAACGCGGATATTACCTATGGCACCAATAACGAGTTCGGCTTCGATTATCTCCGCGATAATATGAAGTACCGCCTGGAAGATATGGTCCAGCGGGATTTCTACTACGGCATCGTCGATGAGGTGGATAGCATCCTGATCGATGAAGCGCGGACGCCGCTGATCATCTCTGGCCCGGCCGAAGACTCATCGGATTTGTACCGCCGGGTGGACGCGGTCGTCCGGGAATTGGTGAAGGAGCCGGAAACCTACGAGAAGGACGAAAAGTTCCGCACGGTGACGCTCACCGAGCTCGGCTCGGAGCGAATAGAGGAGATGCTGCGGGAAGCCGGCATTCTCACTGAAGGCTCCCTCTATGACATTTTCAATGTCTCGATCGTGCATCACGTGCATCAGAGCATGCGAGCCCATACCCTGTTCACCCGCGACGTTGATTACATCGTGCGGCAAGACAAGGTGGTAATCATCGACGAATTTACCGGCCGCATGATGGAAGGCAGACGCTATTCGGATGGCCTGCATCAGGCCCTTGAGGCGAAGGAGCACGTAACGGTTCAGGAAGAGAACCAGACGCTCGCTTCGATCACATTTCAGAATTACTTTCGGCTCTATCCGAAGCTCGCGGGCATGACCGGCACGGCCATGACCGAGGCTGATGAGTTCGCCGAGATCTACAAGCTCGACGTGGTTGAGATCCCGACCAATCTGCCGGTCGCGCGTACCGACGAAGACGATGAAGTCTATCGGACAGCGATGGAAAAGTACGATGCCGTGGTCAATCTTATCGAGGAGTGCCGAGGGCGCAGCCAACCGGTGCTGGTGGGCACGACGAGCATCGAAAAGAGCGAGCTCATCAGCGGAATTTTGAAGAAGAAGCGGATCGCGCATGCGGTGCTGAATGCGCGATTCCACGAACAAGAGGCGCAAATCGTGGCGCAGGCGGGCGCCCCTGGCGCGGTGACGATTGCGACGAATATGGCCGGCCGGGGGACCGATATTCAGCTTGGGGGCAATGTGGCGATGCGCCTCAAGACGGAGCTCGCCGACATTGCCGATCCGGTGCTTAGGACCGCGCAAGAGGCGGAAATCAAGGATGAGGTTGCTGCCGCCCATGAGAAGGTGAAAGAAGCCGGTGGCTTATTCGTCATTGGCACGGAGCGGCATGAGAGCCGGCGGATCGATAATCAGCTCCGCGGCCGGTCCGGGCGCCAGGGTGATCCCGGGCGATCACGATTCTTCCTTTCGCTTGAAGATGATTTGATGCGCATCTTCGGCTCCGACCGGATGGGCGGAATGCTGCAACGGCTCGGGCTGAAGGAGGGAGAGGCAATCATCCACCCCTGGATCAATAAGGCCCTCGAGAAGGCGCAGAAGAAGGTTGAAGCGCGCAACTTCGACATGCGCAAGAACGTGCTGAAATACGATGACGTTATGAACGACCAGCGCCGCGAGGTCTATGCGCAACGTCGCGAGTTCATGCGAACCACCGACGTTTCGGAAACTGTCGCGGAGATGCGGGCTGAAGTCGTCCATAATGTGGCCGCGCGCCGGGTGCCAGAGAAGGCTTTTGCCGAGCAGTGGGAGCTGAAGGAACTCGCTGAGGATGTGCGGCGGATCTTCAGCCTCGATCTGCCCGTTGAGGAGTGGGGGCGCGAGGAGGGTATCGACGAAACCGGGCTCCGGGAACGTATCGAGGGGGCCGTGAATGCCTTGATGGCGGCAAAGGCAACGAATATCGGGCCGGATCTGATGCGGTTCATCGAGAAATCGCTGCTGATCCAGGTCTTGGATGCTGTCTGGAAGGAGCACCTGCTCGCGCTCGATTATCTGCGGCAAGGGATTGGCTTGCGCGCTTATGGGCAGCGCGATCCGCTGAACGAGTACAAAAGCGAAGCTTTTGCGCTGTTCAATGCGATGCTCGATGAACTCAAGGAGCGGGTTACAGCAATGCTCGCCCGGGTGGAGATTGCGCCTGAGCAGCCGCCGGAGCCGGATTTCCACGTCCGCCGCCAGTCGATCTTCGAGAGCCATCCTGAGCCTGCCCCGGCTCTGGCTGGGGCAGCACCCGAACTGGCGCTGGAGGGGGCCTCGGCTGGGCCGGCGCCGGTTCATGTCGCGCTACAGTCCACGCGCAGCGATGCTGTCGATCCGGACGACCCGGCCACATGGCGGAACACGCCGCGCAACGCGCCTTGCCCCTGCGGATCGGGGAAGAAATACAAGCACTGCCATGGACGGATTGTTTAGGAGGAATTCGAACGAGATGGTTGTTCAACTAGGCCAATTTTGTTCAGCATCAGTCTGGCGACCGCGATTAGCGTGCGAAAAAATGAGGATCATTCGTCATCAGCCCATTGCGGACCGAGGTGTGGTGCGCCGAGGACGGCCTCGATCAGGCCGGTAGGCGGGCCCCGCCATCAAGGCGGAGGCACGTGCCATTGAGATAGGGGTTCTCGACAATGTGTCGGACCAAGGCGGCGAACTCTTCGGGTTGCCCCATACGATCTGGGTAAAGCAGTGCTTTTTTAAGTGCGGTGATCCCTTTCTCGGGAATTTGCCGGAAAAGCTCAGCCTCGAAAAGGCCCGGTGCGACTGCTACGCAGCGGATCGCCTGTTCAGCCAAATCGCGCGCTACCGGCAACGTCATGCCCACTACGCCGGCCTAAACCGCCGAGCCCCGCTTGCGATCGACCGCGAGATCCCAAATGGCGGCACTTGATGGAGAACTTCCTCGGCCGTTTCAAGGAGTTCAAACGCATCGCCATGCGCAGCGACACGACAGATGAGAGTTTCGCGGCCATGATACACCTTGCAGCTGCAGTAATCGGCTCGCGCCTGATGTCTCAACACGGCCTAGACTAGGGCGCGATCACTTGAGGCAGAATCGCCGGAAGTCTAGATCGCGCCCTGTAAACTGAGCAGATCGGGACGACCGCACCTTAAGGTCATCCCGATCTAGCCTTCGCTCAATCCATATTGCGGCGCGCATGCGTCTATAATGGAGAGGCGATCGTTGACTGCCCGCACGGCCGCGCCCTTCATGAAAGGCGCGGGATAAAGCGCAGCAACGAAGACACCGGGATTGTTAGGACAAAGGAGTCGCGCACGGGTCAGGACCGAATTCAGCCGCTCGGGCGTATCCGCGTCAGTAGCTTCGCTCCACGCCTGGGCATGGCTCCTCAACGCGAGTGGCTGCTGACTGCGGTAAGCGAATACCGATGGAACTATCACCTCATGTTGGACCGCAAGCGTGTGCAGATGACTAACCGGCGGCGTCCAGAAATCCGCCCATGAGACCTGCTTCAACGGATGGCCCCGCACGGCCAGCAGAACGCTGCGCGGCGGCAGGGTCGCGAAGGCGGCATCCGCCTCCGCATAGGTATGCCTCGCCTCCCGCCAGGACTCGGCAAGTAGCGCGGAGCGGATTATTACACACAGTGATAGCACCGAAAACACCAGGGCCGGACCGCACGCGAACCGCCAACGCAGGCGGGCTGTCGCTCCGGCGAAGATGAACGGCGAAGGCGCGAGGCGGTAATCGAGTAGCGACCCAGCGCCGACGAGATAAGGTGCTAGAATAGGTAGCAGTGTCACTGCCATCAGAATGATCAGCTCGGGCCCCGAGAAGCCGATTCGCGCCGTAGCCAGTATGGACAATGCGAGTGTTGCACCGAAGGCGGCAAGAATGATATCGGACCAGAATGACCCGCTCAACAGGGCCTTCAGAAACAGCGAGGCCTTCCAATAGAAAAAGCCCTGAGCCGATTCCGTGCCCACATACGCCAGGGAGAACAGGTTATCGTTGCCAGTCGGCGATAGCTTGAGCAACACAAGCACCGTGGCGGCGGCGGCCAGGCTTGTGCAGTTCTCAAAGACGCTATGCTTACGAGTGTGCATCAGCGTCGACAGGTCCAGAAGCCCGAGTAAGCCAACCAGCAGCGCCGCTGAGACTATGTGGCAGAGAAAGGTCGCGGCTGCCACTAGAATTGCAATGCCGGCCCGGAGAGCGGGTCGCTTCGCTCGAATCCAAAGAGCGATGCCCCAGAAGAGCAGGCCGAGCCCAGCGAGGTAATTCAGCAATCCATAAAACAAGGCGGAATTGTAGAAGAGCAGGGCAGCTAGCATCGGCGTGCCTGGATGACTGGCGCCGAAGCTGCTACTCATGCGGGTGAATCCGGTCACGAACAAGGCGTAGGTCGCGAGCAAGAACAACGCACCGGCTACCGCGAGACTCATCCCGCAGCGCAGGAGTGCGAGCACGCCAAAGTCCAGGGCGACGTTCGGGATCAGGAAGCTATTGAATTCGTAAAATGTCCCCCAGGGGCCCACGCCCCGCAGCAGCTCGTCAAGGATGTGTACCCGGCCGAGATGGTTGGGCCAATCTTGCAACGGGGCCGGGACGGAGACGAGCAGCGGTAAGGCCGCACCTACCGCGATCACAAGGCCGACCGCTACCGTGACCCGCGGCGGCACCGCTTCAACAAAGATCCCCAATGTTCGAGGTTGCCCAAGGGCGGGGGTCACTGTCTGACCCCGCTCTCTCTCTCTCTCTCTCTCGCGACTAGTCCGCATCGTGAGGGTTGGCTCACTGGTGTATCTGTCCTGAAGTCTACCCCTGCCTCGCGAGCATAGGCCCGAGCCGGCGGCCCCCAAACATGTGCAGATGGAAATGCGGCACCTCCTGATGCGCGTCAGCTCCCATATTGGCGAGCAACCGGTAACCGGAATCCTCGAGCCCAAGCGTCTTCGCGATTTTACCGACCGCGCGGAAGAAACCCGCGATCTCCGCCTCGCTCGCGGAAGCGCTGAAATCAGCAAAAGAGCAGTATTTCTCCCGAGGAATCACAAGCACATGCACCGGCGCTTGCGGATTGATATCCTGAAACGCCAGCACCCATTCGTCTTCGTAAACCTTACGGCAAGGGATTTGCCCGCGTAAGATCTTGGCGAAGATGTTCTGGTCGTCGTAGGGCGGAAGGCCGATTTGCGGCATCTCTGGTCTCCCGGTTGCAGTTCACGGAATTTTCGTGGTCTTGACCGCGGATGCAAGCTCCTGCATCCGGCTCGCTTTCTCAGCAATCCCGCTGACGCCTTCCCGCGCGCGCAACTCGGCCCATACTTCCTCGGGTAATACCCCGGCATCTACCCACAGCACGATGAGGTGATAAAGTACGTCCGCGCTTTCGGCGATGAGGGCGCTGCGATTACCCGCCACCGCTTCGATGAGGCACTCGACCGACTCCTCGCCGAATTTCTGCGCAATTTTGGCGGTGCCGCGGGC
>JAFAHH010000476.1 GCA_019237355.1 Acetobacteraceae bacterium
CCTCGGGCGGCCGCCGTGCTGCGGGAGATCGTCGAGCAATATGTGGAGACGGGCGAGCCGGTCGGCAGCCGCACCCTGTCTCGCCGGCTGCCTCTCGCTCTATCCCCAGCCACCATCCGGAACGTCATGGCCGACCTAAGCGAGGCCGGGCTGCTCTTTTCGCCCCATACCTCAGCCGGCCGCCTGCCGACCGAGCGTGGCTTGCGGCTCTTTGTCGATGGATTGCTGCATTTTGGCGAACTCAGCGAGAAGGAGCGGGAGGCGATCAGCGCCCGGTTGGGCGCTTCGGGCCGGAGTCTTCAGGACACCTTGGCCGAGGCGAGCTCCCTCCTTTCGGGGCTTTCTTCGGCCGCGGGAGTCGTGCTGGCGCCCAAATCCGAGGGACCGCTCCGGCACATCGAGTTCGTCCCGCTCGGTTCGGGCCGTGCCTTGGTCGTGCTGGTCAGCGCCGATGGGCAGGTGGAAAACCGGGTGATTACGACACCGCCGGGGCTCCCTCCCTCGGCCCTTGAACAGGCCACCAATTACCTCAATGCCCGCCTGGGCGGGCGGGCCTTGCCCGAGTTGCGGGGCCTGGTCGCCGCCGAGATGGCGGCCGATCGAACAGAACTGGACGCGCTCTCGGCCCAGGTGGTCGAGGCGGGTCTTGCCACCTGGACCGGCGAGGGCCGCGGCGGATCGCTGATCATTCGCGGCCAGGCCCGGTTGCTCGCCGATGTGACGCAGATCGAGCGCCTCGCCGCCATTCAATCCCTCTTCGAACGGCTCGAAGCGCAGGAAACCATGTTGCGCCTGCTCGATCTGGCCGAACGCTCGGAGGGCGTACGGATCTTCATCGGCTCCGAGAGCGGACTGTTTGGCACGTCGGGGGTTGCGATGGTGGTCGCCCCGGCGCGAAGCGAGCACGGCCGGGTGGTCGGTGCGATCGGGGTAATCGGCCCTACCCGGATTAATTACGGCCGGATCATTCCAGTGGTCGACTACACCGCCCGGGTGATCGGAAGGCTGCTGGGGTAACGTATCGGATCAGGAGCAAGCGTCCCATGTCCGATGTCGCTAAACATCGACGCCGCTCTGGGGCTGGCGGCAACGAAAGCTACCCCGACCTATTTCAGCCGTACGGAGGCTTCCCTGACGGCGTCCGCGTGGAAAGCGGCCATGTCATCATGCCCGAACTGCCGGGCATCGGGTTTGAGGAAAAATCCGACCTGATCAAGGTCATGGGGGAACTGGCCCAGTAGCGCCGTAACTGAGGACTTTCAATCCGGTTGCTCATGCGTGCAGCAACCATGGCCGAGTTTTTAACGCCATCGTGTGATTGGCTCCAGGGTTGGTTGCGGCGGATCGTTCTCCGCTGCTTGGTTACAGATAAATGACGGATCACTCTCCGGGCGAACTAATTGAGATTTTCTTCAGCACGAATGATATTCGTTTCCCACGGTTAGCTCTACGGCCGGCCACCACGGTTGATCCCCGCGGGAGTGGACGGGTCAACCCAGGGACGAGTTGAGCCCATATCGTTTCGCGCGCTTACTCATTCGCTGGTAAATTCGAAAACACTTCCATTCCACCCGTAAAAAGCTTACGTTGAGGCGGCGTAATCCTTACGCTTGCCGTAAGTGCAATTCGTAACCGGAGGGAGGAGAATGAGAGCACAAATTGCAACCGCCGCGTCACTATGCCTAATCGCGAGCGTAGCCCAAGCCCAGCAAAAGCCCGAGGAAATACAATTTGCTCTATACCCGAACCCCAACCTTAATGTCGTTCCGTGCCTCGCTGCTGATGGTGCAACTCCGCCCAAGGCGATCGTGAAAGTCAGGCGGGGCGAGCTCAACGACAGGCTGCGAATACGCGTGCGTGGGCTGAAGCCGCATTTGGCTTTCGACCTGTTCACAGTGCAGCGTAGCCCGCTCGATGCCCAGGGCGGCAAAGCCAAGGATTTCACCGGCAGTTTCGGCCTCGCTTGGTATCAAACCGACTTGCAAGCCGATGATAACGGCAACGCAGAGGCTACGATCCAAACGATCTTGCTCGACCAGATCTTTGGCTTCGATCCTGATGTGAAGCTGCCCCCAACGAACACCTTCCATGTCGGGTTCTGGTTCAACAATCCGGAAGACGCGGCCGCTTGCGGATTTGATCCCACTAAGCCAACCCCGTTTAATGGCGAGCATCGAGCCGGACCATTGGCAATGATCTCCCAGCCAACCGATAGCGGATTGGGGCCCTTGTGCACCAGCCCGACGGGCGCCAATCCCGACGATCCTAATGCGCTTCCGTGCAACCCATAACGGGCCACCGCGGCGATGGCTCATGTTCACAGCGAGCAACGCAGGAACAAGACTCACGCCAGCGCCCCGGACCCCGATTGCCGACTTTATCCCAATCCTAACAGAGGCGAGGCGAACGCGAAGAAAACAAGATCGCTATGATCCCCGGAACACGGTACGATTGTAGCTGGTAGCCGGCGCGCCATTATTGCCAGGTGAGCGCGCCGCAACCACTCTTGTCTCCATGCTGCACAGATTTGCGACCGTTCCAATGAGCAACACGGGGAACAGAACCGGTGCGAAGTGGTCGTAGGCTCCACCCAACACAAGGATGCTCAGCAACGGCCAAAGCACCACCTTCTGGGCTTGCGTCCGCCGGTTCGCAAGAATTAATGCCGTATAAGCAATCAACCCGAAGACGCCGTATTCGAGCAGGATTTTTCCCGGCGAGCTGGTGCCGTATTCATATGTGATAGCCGCCAGTGTCTGCGATGAGCCGGGCCCCAGCCCAGTGAGCAGCGCCATCGGCTGTGTGCGGAACATCTGGCCCAAAGCCATGATAGGAGTCGCAAACCGGCCATAGCCGCTGCTGCCCGGCGCCCAAAACTCCCCCGTCCGCGCTATGAGTTCATTGGTAACTTCTGGGAGCACGAAGCCGATGACAAAGAAGGCAACTGCGCAACAGCATGAAAAGATGATCCCCAGCGCCAATCCCCGCCCTCCTGACACAAGCGACAGGCTCAGCACGAACGTACCCACGACCAACCAGCCGGTTCCGGAAATGGCCGCGAACAGGGCAAACAGGAAAAGGATGAGAACTGCGGTGCGCCGCTCGTTGATCCACTCACAGGCAAGCCCTAAGGCCATGAACTGCGAGAATACAGAGGGCTCAACGAGGAAAAACCCATTTGCGCGTATGATGCCGCTCCCCGGCATCGCAATGACGACATGGTACATTGGTTCGAATGAATATTTGTCAGGCAGGAACCCCTCGAAAGAAAATAGCCTCACACCCGCAAACTGCGCTAAGAATGCGGCGATTCCAAATATCGCGATCCAGCTCAAGCACCGGGTCACCAGTCCAAAGAACACCCGCTCGTCCATCGGTTTGCTAAAACGCAAGACCGCGAACGAGGTCATGCCCAGCCAGGAAATCAATGATGGCACACTAGTTCTGGTCACTGTTGCTGACGGGTTATTGACTTGAAGGTTGAATGACAGCAAAGCAATTCCGACCAGACCCAACATGATCGCCAGCCGGTTAGCGTCAAAGACCAGAACACGTTTGGCCAAGTACCACACAGCCATCAGCCCCGTAATCGGGACAGCCACGCTGATTTCGGTTCCAGAAGCTGGAAATCCGAAGCGCTGAAGGAACAAACACGACACCAGCACCAGAACAACGAAGCGGCGCTGCGCCTTGCTGTTGTAGTCCAGAGAGCTTTGACTCGAGGCCATTCGGGGCCGGTTTTTAGCCCGGATGATCTCGAAATGGCAAACGGGGCCCGCATCGCCCGCTAACAGCGATGCCGGCCGCGTTCATGCACTATCGCTAGGCTGGTCGCGGCCCCGGCGAGAGCCAGGTTCATGCACCGCTGCCGGAATGTTCGGCGCCAAGTCATGTGATTGGGATACGTGGCAACGGTTGAATTCTGACAGTGCTTAGGTCGCGTTTGGCGTTGGAGTCAATGATCGCAGCCAGATAACTGCGAATCCAACGGTTGCCGAAAAAACGGCAAAGTTCAGCATAGAAGATTTTGTCCGGTGACGACAGCCCTTATCGCTTGCGCGGAGCTTCAACCGCAATCGAATTCAACTCACCCCCCGCTGATCGCAGTCATAACCACCACCTCCGCACCAGGCGAAAGCCGCGTGTCGAGGCTCGCCCGTTCACCCTCCACAAACACATTGATGTGCCGCCGAATGGCTGGCCGCGAATCGCACACGCGATCGCGCATGCCCGGCCATCGCAGGTCGAGCGCTTCGAGCGCGTCGCGAACCGTGTAAGCCGATACCTCAACGCGCCGCACCGAACCAGGGAAGAGGTTTACAAGGGCAGCAGGGAGCGTCACCACCACGGCCGGTATGGCGCGCGACGGATCATCCAACATGCCGCCTAGCCCTCAACCACCATCGTCTCGATCGAGGAGATAGTGGGTAAGTACTGCCCGATACAGTTCCAGCTCTCACCCTCATCAGCGCTCGCAAATAGCGCGCCGGTGCTGGTTCCGAAATAGACGCCCGCCGGCTCGAGCCGGTCTGTCGCCATGGCCTGCCGCAACACGCCGAAAAACGCATTTTCCTGCGGCAGGCCCTCCCGCAAATCCTCCCAGCTCTCCCCGCCATCACGCGTGCGCCACACCGCGGCCTTCCCGTATGGCACATACCTCCCCTCCAAGGCCCCGTTGAGCGGCACCAGGTAGAGCGTGGCCGGGTCGCGCGGATGCGTCACCGCGGGGAATCCGAAGCTTGAGGGCAGCCCCGCCTCGATGCTTTCCCAATGCCGCCCGCCATCGTCGCTGCGATACATGCCGCAATGATTCTGCTGATAAAGCCTTTCCCCGTCCGGCGCCATCACCAGGCAATGCACGCATTGGCCATATTCCGGATAGCGCTGGTCCTCGGGATTGTAGTCGCAGCGGGTCCCTTGGTTGCGGGTTTCCCAGGTGGCGCCGCCGTCGGCGCTGTGGAACACGCCGACCGCCGAGATCGCGACCC
>JAFAHH010000761.1 GCA_019237355.1 Acetobacteraceae bacterium
GCTTCCTCTCCGCTCTCGATCGCGAGCTTACGGGTGTATTGGCAACCAGGGTAATTTGAGCAGCCAATGAAACTTCCGTATCGGCCCAGTTTCAGCCCCAGGCGGCCGCTGCCGCAGGCCGGGCAGAGGCGCGGGTCTGAGCCGTCAGATTTGGGGGGGAAGAAATGCTCACCCAAATCCTGGTCGAGCGCATCGATGACATCGCTGATCTTGAGCTCTTTCGTCTGCTCGACCGCTTTGGAAAATTCCTCCCAGAATGCGCGCAAAACTTCGCGCCAATCGGCACGGCCCCCGGAAATTTCGTCGAGCGTATCCTCAAGCGAGGCGGTAAAGCCGGTATCGACATAATGCTCGAAGAAGCTGGTGAGGAAGGCGGTGACAAGGCGCCCCCGATCTTCGGGCACGAACCGCTTTTTCTCGAGCCGTACGTAGTTCCGATCCTGCAGCACCGAGAGGATCGAGGCGTAGGTAGAAGGCCGTCCAATGCCCAGCTCTTCGAGCTTCTTGACCAGCGATGCCTCGGAGTAGCGCGGCGGCGGCTGGGTGAAATGCTGCGTTGCCGACACCTCGCCGCGGGCAAGCGGGTCGCGCTCGGCCATGGGCGGAAGGATCCTTTCCTCCGCCTCTTCCGTATCGTCCTGACCCTCCCGGTATAGCTTCAGGAAACCATCGAACGCGATCGTCGAGCCGGTCGCCCGAAGCCGCAGCCCCCGCCCATCGGTCACCTCGACGCTGACTTGGTCGAGCTCGGCCGATTGCATTTGGCTGGCGACCGCCCGCTTCCAGATCAGCTCATAAAGCCGGAGCTGGTCGTGGCTTAGGTCGCGCACGACGCTCTCGGGGGTGCGGCTCACGTCCGTGGGCCGGATGGCCTCATGGGCCTCCTGGGCATTTTTAGCCTTACTCGTGTATTCTCGCGGCGCCCCAGGGAGGTAATCGGAGCCATAAGCGCCCTTTACATGGTCACGGATGGCAAACAGCGCCTCCCGTGCCATCTGCACCCCGTCCGTGCGCATGTAGGTGATCAGGCCGACGCTCTCGCCGCCGATCTCCACCCCTTCATAGAGCTGCTGCGCCAGCCGCATGGTGGCCTGCGCCCCCAGCCCGAGCTTGCGCGAGGATTCCTGCTGCAGGGTTGAGGTAGTGAAGGGTGGCGGCGGATTGCGCTTGACCCGCTTGCGCTCGACCGACCCGACGGTGAACCGGCCCGCCTCGACCGCCGCCTTGGCCCTGAGCGCGATCTCCTGGTTGGGAAGGTCGAATTGCTCGAGCTTCTTGCCGTCCAGATAGGCAAGCCGGGCGGTGAAGGGCGCTCCGGTTGGAGTGGTGAAGACCGCCTCGACCGTCCAGTATTCGCGCGGCCGGAAGGACTCGATCTCGGCTTCGCGCTCGCAGACTAAGCGAAGCGCGACCGATTGCACCCGGCCAGCGCTCCGGCTGCCCGGCAGCTTGCGCCACAGTACCGGCGAGAGGGTGAAGCCTACCAGGTAATCGAGCGCGCGCCGGGCCAGGTAGGCCTCGATCAGCGGCTGATCCAGGTCGCGGGGACTCGCAAGCGCGGCACGAATGGCAGCCCGGGTGATCTCGTTGAACGTGATCCTGCGCACGTCCACCCCGCGAAGCGCGCGCTTCTCGTCCAGCATGGACCGGACGTGCCAGGAGATGGCTTCGCCTTCGCGATCAGGGTCGGTCGCGAGGTAAAGCGTCTTGGCGCCCTTCAAGGCTTTGGCGATGGCGGCGACCTGCTTCGTGCCGCGCTCGTCCGCCTGCCAATCCATGGCGAAATCCTGCTCCGGCCGCACGCTGCCGTCCTTGGGCGGCAAGTCCCGAACATGGCCGAGACTTGCCAATACGGTGAAGTTTCCGCCCAGATATTTGTTTATTGTCTTGGCCTTAGCAGGCGACTCGACGACAACGACGTCCGGCATGATTCCCTATTCAGAGCTAGGCTGAGGGATCAGAAACAAAGGCAACCCTGTTTCCGGGCAGCATCTCTACCCGGCCAGCAAGCTCCAGCTCCAGCAAAGCAGCGATGACAGCAGAAGGAGAGAACTGGCAGCGGCGTACCAGATCGTCAACCGCCGTCGGCGACGGGCTAATCAGCTCCAGCATCTGGAGCCGGACCTGCTCGATCTCCTCAGGACCTTCGGGCGGCTCTTCCCAGCTCGGCTCGGGTTCTCCAAGCCCGGCCGATGGTCCGCGCGCAAAGAGCGGAATGCGCCCTAGCCCTACCTGAGCTGGGTGGTCGGGCAAATTATCGAGCACGTCCGCTAGGGTTTCGGTCAGATGGGCGCCTTGCCGGATGAGGTCGTTCGACCCGCGGCTGCGCGGGTCGAGCGGCGATCCCGGCACAGCAAATAACTCCCGTCCCATTTCCTGGGCCAGCCGCGCCGTGATGAGGCTGCCCGAGCGTGGGGCCGCCTCGACCACCACCAGGCCGAGGGAGAGACCGGCAATGATCCGGTTCCGGCGCGGAAAATGGCGCGCCTGGGGTGCAGTACCAAGGGGCGCTTCGGTCACCACGGCGCCGCTTACGGCAATCCGGCGCTGCAGCTCCCCATGTTCGGCCGGGTACGGGATGTCGAGGCCGCCCGCTACCGCAGCTACGGTTTTCCCGGCCCGAAGCGCACCGCCATGGGCGGCGGCGTCGATGCCTCTAGCCATGCCTGACACGACGACGAGCCCAGCCGCTGCAAGCTCTTCGGCCAGCGTCTCTGCCATGCGCTGGCCGTTAGCCGACGCGTTCCGGCCTCCCACGATACCCACAGCCCGGCTCGCAAGCGCGCCGGCATCGCCGAGGACCGAGATCACAGGCGGCGCATCGTCAAGGAGCGCGAGCAGGGGGGGATAATCGGGGCGGTCAGAAAACAGCAGGCGACCGCCCAGCCGGGCCGTTGCCGCGATTTCCCGTTCGGCCGCGGCGTTTGAGGGAATTGCTGGGGGCTCGGTCCGGCCGCCCCTTCGGGCCAACCCAGGAAGGGCCGCTAACGCCGCCCCCGCACTACCGTATCGCTTCAACAACCGGCGATAGGAGACCGGTCCCACCCCTTCGGTCCGCGCGA
>JAFAHH010000035.1 GCA_019237355.1 Acetobacteraceae bacterium
TTGACGCTTCGCTTGGACAACGCTGGCGCGTTGCCCACAAATCCGCAGCGTCATCCGCAGGAAAGACTGATTGCTTAATCAGAAGGAGTCGGAGCCGGCGTGCTCTCAATATAAAACCGCCCGGAGTGGTCTACCAATGGGGTCCACCTCTCCCCGAGGCGGGTAGATTAGTCGCCCTCGAAACAGCTCGAGACGGAGCCGGCAACGGGCTCGTCGATCGGCTGCCATCCGCGATCGAATGGTTGTCGGATAACGGCTCGCCTTATATCGCCCGGGAAACGCGATTGCTGGCGCGAGAAATTGGTCTCGTGCCGTTGACCACGCCGGTCGAAAGCCCGCAGTCAAACGGCATCGCGCTTGGAACAACTACACGTCGTTACCGAACGCCTTTTCGCCCCAGGAACGCCTTTTCGCCCCAGGAGGGTGAGCCAATCTTGCGCGTTCGATGACTGAGTTCATCGTTTATGACCTCAGCTAGCCGTGTTATGCTGGCACGAGGAGGAACTGCCTGGAAACAGACAGGGTGAAACGGGTGAAACGTGAGCGCCTGAAAGTCGCGCTGGTGCAGGTTGCGGCGCTCCTTACCGCTGGCTGCAGTCGCTCGCCGGCGCAGGATATGTTCGGCTCGTTCTTCCCAGGATGGATGCTTTGCGCCGGGGCTGGGATCGTTGCTGCGGTTATCGCGCGACAGCTTCTATCCGCGATCGGGGCCGATTTGTATCTAATCGCCCCTCCCCTGACCTACCTCTGCATCGCGATCGCCGGCACGCTTCTGGCGTGGCTGCTCTGGTTTGGTGACTAGATGCGCGCTTTCATCCTCAAGGGCATCGGCCTACTGGTCAGCGTCGCAGCGTTCGGGGCGGCGATGCTGCTCATCGTGCTTACGGTGCAGCGCATCGAAGTCAGGCCGCGAACCGATGATGCCTACTTGCAGGCCGACCTGGTTCACATGGCGCCGGATGTCAGCGGGCGGATCATCGAGCTGAACGTCTCGGACAACCAGTTCGTGCACCGCGGCGATGTACTGTTCCGCATCGACCCGGTCCCCTTCGAGCTCCGGGTGGAACAGGCGCAGGCGACGGTTCGGGGTCTGGAGGCCAAGCTCGCGGTCACGACGGACCAAGTTGCCGCCCAGACGACCAACGCCGATAATGCCACCCGCGGCATCGCGGCGGCGCAGGCGCAACTGACCCTCGCGTCCTCCACTCTAAACCGGCTGGAGCCGCTGCTGCCCCACGGTTACGTCACGGCGGAGCAAGTAGACCAAGCGCGGAAAATTCGGCGCTTCGGGTAACTGGCCCTGCGCAGCGAGTGCCAAGGCGCCCGACAACTCGACCATTGGGAGCAAACAATCGTGCAGGTTCTTGTCCAGTTAAGCCACCAAACGAGATTGCTTCGGCGCGGTATATCGGGGCCCACGCCTGGTAGATGTGGTTTCCCCCTCTGCGTCGTTGCTGGCCTTCTGGCGTTCTCGCCGCCTGTGATGGCTCAAACGTTCAGTCTGCCGACGCTCAAGATCGACACGAGCCAAGTCTCGATATCCGGCTTGTCGTCAGGCGGCTTCATGGCTGTGCAGTTCGGGGTTGCCTATTCGGCCTCAATCAAAGGGGCGGGGGTAATCGCGGCAGGGCCGTATGATTGTGCCCAAGATGATCCGTATACCGCCACTTCCGTTTGCAGCTGCACGGGCTTGTTGGGCTGTGAGGGATCTGCCGACACGCATGTACCGCAATTAATCGGCATCACCGACCAGAATGCCCAAGGTGGCCTAATCGACCCAACGTCCAATCTGAAAAATCAGCGGATCTGGATGTTTTCCGGCACGAGCGACAGCATTGTGCCAACACGGGTAATGAACGACCTCTTCACCTATTACACCCACTATATTCCGGCAGCAAACATAACTTACAATCACGACCTGCCCGCCCAGCATGCAATGCCGACCGACTCGTTTGGCAATCCCTGTCAGTTTCAAGGCGATCCCTACATTAATAATTGTAATTTTGGCGGAGCAGGCCAGCTCCTGCAGTGGCTTTACGGCCCTCTTAATGCGAAGAACCACGGCAGCCTCAGTGGCAAATTCGTTCAATTCGATCAGAGCGAATTCATCAGTGACCCCCTGAGCCACGATTTGGATACCACGGGATGGGTTTATATCCCCTCAGCGTGTGCGAATGGGCAGACGTGCAAATTGCATGTCGTGTTTCACGGCTGCAAGCAGTATCAGAACTACTTATACTTTTCGCCCACCCAAGGACTAGTCACCTTCGGCACGACGTATGTCCGGCATGCGGGCTACAATGAGTGGGCAGATACCAACGGCATTGTCGTCCTTTACCCCCAGACCATAGCCGGCGTCGCTCGGAATCCCAACGGCTGCTGGGATTGGTGGGGCTATGATGATGAAGACTATGCGACAAAGAGGGGACCGCAGATGGCCGCAGTGAAAGCAATGATTGATCGCGTTTCTGGCGGCGCTCCTCGGCAATCAACCGGATCTAGCGGCATAGGTACGAACGATTGACTTACTATGACAGCGCGGCCGGTCTCGCGCTTTGCTGCGCGCCCCTCGGCCGTTCCTTTTTGAGTCTTTGGCGCTCGAATTCTGCACAGTGCAAACATCCCAAAGAATCCGAGATACGCCGCTTGCGCACGGGCTCGGTTCCCATGTCGGCGATGACCTGCATCTGGTCCGAGGCCGATAAAATCGGGTATGCGCGTCGGGTCTGCCGCGGTGAGCGGCAGCGAACGGCCGCGGCGTCGTCAACTTCCGGGCCTACCTCAAAAAAAACAGCGTGCGCCAGAGAGCGAGAGTATCGTGAAGCGCCGCCGGGCGTGGATGAACTCGGGGACGGCCGCGAGCTCACCTGCTGCTGGCTTACCGAGCCGCGTCGCGCCCGTTTCGTGGCGGCGGATCGCTGCATCTGAAAGGCGCATATCATGAATGGATCGGGCGGCCGCCGTTTTCTGTTGCTCCTCACCATCGGCTTTCTGCTCTGCGGCCCTGTATCGGCCCGCACCCTGCCGCTGCCGGACAATCTGGTAACGCTGAACAGCGATGCCGGGGAGCAAATGCTGCTCACGACGCCGACACGGCAGAGTTATTGGGATCTGAGCATCCAGTTTGTAACCCAGAAGACCCAGTCCTTCTGCGGTGTGGCCTCGATTGTGATGGTGCTCAACGCACTTGGCGTCCCGGCGCCGTCCACTCCCGCCTACGAGCCGTATCAAGTCTATACCCAGGACAATGTGCTCAGCGAGCAGACCGAGGCCGTGCTGCCAAAATCCGTAATCATGCGCCAAGGGATCACGCTGGATCAGCTTGCAGCGCTGCTGCGCACATTCGCAATCCGTGCCGAGGTGCATCACGCCGCCGATAGCAGAGTCGAGGACTTCCGCTCCATCGCCAGCCGCGCTCTCGCCGCGAAAGGCCATTACGTCCTGGTGAACTACTTGCGCCGCACGCTCGGGCAGGAGCGGGGCGGTCATATCTCTCCGCTCGCCGCCTATGACGCTGAGACCGACCGGTTCCTGATCCTCGATGTGGCGCGCTACAAGTATCCACCAGTATGGGCGACGGCCGCTGACCTGTTCGCGGCGATGAACACGCCTGACGCCGATAATGGGAACCGCACACGCGGCTTCGTGGTGATCAGCAACGAATAGTGCCGCGACATGTCTGCATCACGGGTTCGGTGACCGATCAGGAAGTGGACCTATCTGCCGAAATTGCAGGGTGTGTCAATGCGGGTTGAATTTTGGTTCTTCGGCACTTTTGGTGCTGACCGTATCGCTTCTGGACTCATTTCCTTGCGTTACTGATCAGCATCAGGCTGCCGCAAGGACGCGATGCCGGAGCAGGTCCAGATTGGCGCGGGCCAAACATCGTTCGCTTGATCATCTTGAGCCGATTGATCTGTCCCTCCGCTGGGCTGGTTGTCCAAGGAAAATCCAGTGCAGCACCGATGGCCTCATGATCCTTGCGCAGGCTATCCGCAAAGCTGGCAAGCAAG
>JAFAHH010000124.1 GCA_019237355.1 Acetobacteraceae bacterium
CCTGGGCGGCTGTCGCGTTGAATGCGATAGCGGCTGTCGTCTGGCCGCCGAAGGCTAACGCGAATGTGCCGCCGATCGGGTTGCCGGCCAGCGACAATGTCTGAACATCAGCGGTGAGCGCCCCAGTCGTCGTGTGGACGACCGTCGGCGCCGGGTTGGTACCGCCGGTCAGACTGTTGTTTCCGACGGTGATCGCGGGCTGGGCGGCAAATTCCATCGAGCCTGCGAACGTGATTGTTACATTCGTTCCGGGAAGCGGTCCACCGATACACGCAAGATTTCCCGCGCCGATGTTCGACAGGGCTGTGAGCGCCGCCTGGACTTGAGCAGCCGTCGCATTGAACGAAATGGCGGCTGTCGTCTGGCCGCCGAATGTCAAGGTGAAGGCGCCTCCTGTCGGGCCGCCGGGGACCGCCAAGGTCTGGACATCGCTCGTCACCGGGGCGACGGCAAGAACGGGCACAACCGGGGCATAGGGCTCACCCGAAGCCCCGGTGAGCGGGCGGGTGAAGAGCGTAGGGTTTGAGAAACCCGGGCCGGCGCTGGGCGCGGGACCGATGATCCCGACAACACCTTGCGCCGACGCCAAGGGCTGATAGAGGCCGGTTGTATTGACGCTGACGGTGACGTATTGAATTCCCATTGCAGCGAACTCCTATTCGCCGGAAGCCGCGGTCACATGTTCGGGATGGCGATGACGGCGGCGAGCACATCGGCGGCGCCGAATGTCTGGACGACGGCGGGCAGCGTCAGCGGCGTGCTCGAACCTGAAAGGGTTGTGCTTGGGTAGAGCTGAATGAATAGGTACGGTCGTTGGTCTGCGGTCCCGTCGAGCGAGACGAGAAACTGCGGATGGTTTTCCAGAAGGCGCCTCAGGGCGAGTATTCGCCTCAGATCGGCAACTGGCGACGGGTCGGCTGTCGCGAATACGTAGACCGCGGCATTGAATTCGAACGAAAGCGGATCGGTTAAGACCGGTATCTGAAAGCCCAGCTGGTGATCCAACGGCGCAGGGTCGGATAGCCCCGCAGGGACGAGATTCCCCGCTGGGCCCAGTTGGATCGACCCCGGGAACGCCTGCGCGGCGAGCTGGACGGGGACCGTGAATGTCGCATCGGCCCAACCCGAATCTTCTCGCCCGATGCGCAGTTCGTACCAAAAGCGCTGCGGTTGCTCGCTCCGCTTCTCGCGGAACCCCGAAATCCTCGCCGGATCGAGGAGCAACTCCTGCAGGACAAAATCAGACGGTGTACCCAGGGTCACGCCAGTGACCTGGAACCCGCCCTGACCATACCTTTGGGTGAACGAGGTCGTAGCGAAGGCCGCCAGCCCGATCGTGCCCGGGAACGGACCCTGGTTGGCCGGATTGGCCAGGAAGGCCACGACCTGATCGGGGAAGCTGATGGGCATGCGTCAACAATCCTCAGGTGCCGGAGCACTCGGCCACTGGCTGCTCATCGTCGTGGGCGCCGGGGAGGCGCTGGTGTGCGCAGCACGGCTTGCAGTACGTCGGCCGAAAGTTCCGGCAGCCGAGCAGAATAGGGACGAAGCTGGTGGACAAAGCCGCTGTTCGAGGCACTGTGGATCACGACCACCTTGAGCTCGGGAAAGCGGTGCAGCAGCGGCACGAAATGGTCGATAGCCGCAGGCGTGTCCGACTGCGTGATCACCGCATCAGCATTTGTTCGGGAGACCTGCGCGCTCAGATCCTCGTCATCCCCGATCTGGCCGGCTACGACGAGATCGGGCGCCTCAGCGAGGGCTGCCGTGATGATGCTGAAGAGCATATTCGACATTCCGGCAAGCAGGATGCGCACGTACTGAAATGTCCCTGTGTCCTCGTCTGCGATGTTGGCACAGCCCAAGCCTAGGGCGAATGATCCATTGGGACTGCTCGATGGTCCGGAGAATGACCCGGATCGTGCGAGATGCTGGCGGTGGGCTTCAGGCGTTCTGGCCAACGCATCGCTCGGCGATTCGCCGAGTCAATGGCCTAATTTGATCAGATTTTGGTCCGGTTCCGATCCGGATCCGCGAGGCTGAACCTGGCGCACAGCAATCGAACCCGGATTGCGGTCAATGGATGTGACTTCGAGCGGGGCGAGGGTCAGGCCGAGCGCCCGACGTGTTCGGCCCCTCGGTCGGTTGGGCTGGGCTGCCAGCCATTTCGGTCGAGGTACAGCGGCGCGATATCGCCACGGCGGTGAACGTTGAGCTTCTGGAGAATGTTGTGAACGTGATTTTTGACCGTCGTCGGGCCGAGCCGCAGCCGCCGTGCAATTTCTTTATTTGGTAGATCGCATGCCACCAGCGCCGCGATCTCCCGCTCCCGACGCGTCAGCGACGACGCATCGGAGGAGGCCGAAATCCGGCCATCGGAGAAGGTGGCAACCCGGCTGAAAAGAAGCGCTGCGATCCGCGGCGAGCACATCAGCTCGCCCCGCAAGGCGTTGAAAACCGCCGCTACGAGATCCTCGATAGAACCGTCTGTCGTGACATAGCCCGAGATGCCCGCCTCCGCGCAGGCCAGCACGTTCTCCGCGATCTCCGCCACCGCGAAGGCCACGACACGAATTGTCGGAAGGACCTGTCGCGCCCGCCGGGGGATCGAGAGGCTCTCACGGGCGCCCAAATCCAGCAGCAGAACCTCGGGCTGCAGCGCCACGATCAGGTCCAGGAAATCGCCGGAGGCAGCGGCTCCGACCAGCTCCAGCCGACGATGCTGCGCCAGACTGGCGCTCAGCCCCTCGCGATAGAGGCGGACATCGCTGACGAGATATACCCGCGGAATTACCGGCCCAATTTGGGGCATATCCGGGAGACCGGAGTCGTCGTCCTCAAACCGGCTGAGCAGTTTTGCCATATGCCTCTCCCCCAACCAGCCGGCACCGCAATCTGTCGCGCTGACCGTGTTAGTCATCCACCGGCTGACGACTGATTTCAGCAGGTCTCTGCCCATCGAGCCATCTCGCGTGCTCGAATTGCCCGTTGTTCGGAGCAGTCCATTCCCCTGCCTCCGCGGGAGGTGAAGCGGACTGTTGCACACGGATCAGCCCGAGGAACGTTACCATGAGCTGCGTCACCTGAGACGACGCGAGATGCCCCATAGCCGGATCGAGCTGGAAACCCACTTGATTGCCAAATCCACAATATATGCCACTGTGAATTGCGTATGCGGCAGCCATTGCCGATTCAGGCCTGCCGTAGCGTAGCGGTCCGCCAACGCCCTGCGCACAATGCCGGCCGATGCCGCACCGACAAACTGCTTGCGGATTTGCCCTACAGTTTCGAGGAATACCGAATATATCAGTTGGCCCAATAAGGCGATCAGGACAGCCAGCAGACAGAGTCGTGATGTCAACCACTGAGGGTTTGACTCGGAGCCGAGATCTACCAGGATGTAGCCTGGGCCTGAGCTCCACTGGAGCTCGTCGAAAACTCCAGAGATACTGCTCACGCCACTCTGGATCTGCGGCGCCGCGTTGAGCTGACGAACCTCTATTTCGACAGCGGTCGATTGCATCTCCGGCACTACGGCCAATTCAAGCGACAAACCCGCAAAAGAAAATTTATTGATCCGCTGGTTCAATATCCTGACGAGATCTGGCAGCTGTCGGCAAAAAATTACGAGCGCGACTAGGACAATGACGGGCCACGCTGCAGCTCGCAACAATGACGGGATGTCGACGGGTTGAATGTTCATAGTTGGCTATTGGTCTTGGAGTGTTGTGGACGTCCCGACATCGAACATCGGTGGCACCGCGGGCGTCTCCCTGCTTGCAGCCGATTCCAATGTCGATTAAGCATACCCCAGAACACATGCCGGCCAGTGTGATCTGCCTCACACACCAAAATTTCATCTCTCGAGGCTTTCGGGTGTCGACGTGTTGACGCAAGCTGACGAGAGCCGTTGATGTCCGAAGAGGGTACAAGCGGCGCCATGACGCGATACCGGCGACACGACCGCTCCGCTCTCGACTGCGGAAGTGCCTAGCGCTACGGGCTTGCAACTCGGTTCAGGAGACCGCCATTCGGATATCCGAGCGCGAACCCATTGGCAGCGGGTCCGGCGAAACTGGCTAGACTAGAGCAAGTTTCGCTCAGGTTGCACCGTAGCCAGCGTGCCGCAGGTAAGCCGCGCATTGCTGGGGTGTGAATTCGCCCAGGAGCGCGCCGATCCGGCTCCCCAGCGCGTCGATCGAGCGCTCCGCGGCCTTGCGCAGCAGCGCTTTG